>JAGYOJ010000164.1 GCA_018399435.1 Actinomycetota bacterium
TTACTGGGAAAAGTGACTTATCTTTTCTATCTTCTGATAAATAACCAATGCCCTTTTTAATTGCATCACGTGGAGATTTTATTTCAACTTCATGACTATTTACTATTATTTTCCCTGAATCTTTTGGGTAAACACCTAATAATGATAAGGCTAGCTCAGTTCTCCCTGCCCCTATTAGCCCATATAGCCCTAATACTTCACCCTCCCTCAAATCAAAACTAATATTCTTAAACATCCCTTTTTTGGATAAACCCCTCACCCTGAAAATAACATCTCCCTTTTCTGATTCTCTTTTCTCAAATATTTCTTCAATATATCTGCCCACCATTTTTGATATTATTTCATCCTCAGTTGTGTCAGAAATATTTAAAGTGTCAATCCACTTGCCATTCCTTAGAACTGTGACCCTATCAGCAATTTGAAATATTTCTTCTAGCCTATGAGAAATATAAAAAATTGACTTTTTTTCAGACTTAAACTTTTTTACTACTTCAAATAATTTTTCAGTCTCTGCTTCGGAAATAGAAGCTGTTGGTTCATCCATTATTATTATTTTTGCATTTCTTGAAATAGCCTTAGCCAATTGCACCATCTGCTGTTGACCCACACTTAATTCTGAAACTTTTGTAGTTGGATTAATATCAAGGCCAACTTCTTTTAGAACCCTGTCAGTTTTTTTATGTAATTTTTTCCAATTAACAAATGGATATTTCTTGATCCTGGGCAATTGTTCAATAAAAATATTTTCTGCAACTGAAAGTGTGGGGAGCAGGTTAATCTCTTGATAAATCATGCTTATGCCTAAATTTAAAGAGTTTTTTGGTGAATATTTATTTATTTTTTTACCAGCTACTTTTATAAATCCTTTATCTGGTTTTAATATTCCTCTTAAAATATTCATCAAGGTAGTTTTCCCTGCCCCATTTTCACCCACTAGGGCATGGACTTCACCTTCCTTCAAATCTAAGGTCACATTTTTTAGAGCTTTAACTCCAGGAAAAGACTTACTTATCCCTATAATTTCAACTATCATTATTTATATCCTTTAAATTATTAAAATGAGAGATGAAATTTTTAATTCTACAAATTTACCCAAACATTTATCAATAATACACTATATTAATAATTCTCTTCTTTTTCTTATTGCGTCAATAGATACTGCAAATAATAAAATGAATCCACTGATTAAAGTTTGCCAATATGATGAAATTTTCATAAGCACAAGTATATTATTGATAACTCCTAGGATTGCGCCCCCAATGAGTACCCCGTATATTTTACCTTTTCCGCCAAATAAACTAACACCTCCTATTACTGCAGCTGCAACAGTTGGTAGAGTCCAGGGTTCACCTGCATTAGCTTGTGCTGAACCCATTCTTGAAGCCAGCACTACACCAGAAAATCCTGCAAGGGTGCCACAAATACTATAACTTAACATTCTCAAATTAGATGTATTTAGGCCTGCTAACAAACTTGACTTTTCACTACCACCAATAGCATAAAGGTATCTTCCACTAATTGTTTTAGATAGAAAAATTGTTAATATTATTGCTATTACTATCAAAAAATATATTGGAAGAGGGATACCTAAAAAATAACCTTGTCCAAGTACATCAAAGCCCTTAGGCAAATCTGTTATAGGCCAACCTTTAGCAGTTACCAGAACTACTCCACTGTATACCCAGCCCATAGCCAAAGTTGCTATCAATGGATTAATTTTTATTTTAGCAACTAAAAGCCCATTTATAATTCCACAGGTTGTTCCAATTAAAATGGCCAAAATTACAGATAACCAAATAGGCCAACCCTGGAATACCATCATATACGCTACGGCCATGTTAGTAAGTGCCACTATGTTCCCAACAGAAAGATCAAAGCCACCAGAAATAAGTACTACGGCTTGTCCCATAGAAACTATTGTTATAAGTGAGAACTGCCTTATTACAATCAGAATATTATAAGAAGTTCGGAATTTTGGCAAAATTGCTGATACTATTCCTATAATTACTATAAAAACTATCAAGATCACATTTTCATCATTAGATAGTATAGAAGCCAGAAATTTTTTGCCTAAGCTTTTAGCGGTCCTTTTTGAATCACCCATTTTAAATGCCTCTTCAAATTTAGATTATAGTTCGATTATTTGTTACCATAATCATAATATTTGTCCATAGACGGGAATTAAAATTATTTTAATAATCATTCCCGTCTATTTTTTACTTTCAAATATTATATTACCTACAAATTACTTATTCCCATAAGCCTTTGAATTCTTCAAGCATTTCAGTTCTTGCTTTTTCCATATTATTATCTTCTATTACATCCATATTGCTTTGGTCAACATATGTAATACCACTATCAAAATGTAGCCCCATGTCTTTGAATTTTTGGTTAGGCCTTAATCCATCGATATACCATTTGAGGCCATAAGTAGCTAAATACCCCATTGCATAAGGGTTCTGCCTCATTGATGCATAAATATATCCTGCCTCTAGTCCCTCCATAATTTCTGGTATCAGAGTCCATGAGATATTAAGTATATCTTCTTTTGGGATACCTTTTTCTTCCATAACTCTATGCATGGCAATTGCACCATTCATACCTACATCCATAGTTGCATCCAACTCAGGATAAGTCTGAAGCAGGCTTTCAGCAGTAACCAGTGCTTCATCTATTCCATAACCTGCCATTTGTACATCACTAAGTTCCACAACATCTGGGTACTCATCTGTCACGCTTCTTATTCCATCAACCCTGTCTAATACTGATCTAGCTGCAAGGTCTTGAACCCATATAATATAGTCTGATTCTCCATCCTTGAGCTCTACAAACTTTTCCCCTTGCGCTACGCCAGCATCGAAATTACTAGTACCTATAAAACAAACCCTGTCTGATGATGGAACATCATCATCCCAAATGATAATGGGTATTCCTTGTTTCATCGCTTCATTAATAACAGGTTCCATAGATCCAGCCTCAAAAACTGCAACAGCAATACCATCAACGCCTTCAGCTATCAAATCTTCTATCATTTTAGTTTGTGCTTCCCCGGACCATTCGGCTGGAGCTAAATACCTGGTATTTATATTGCCTATTTCTGCTGCTGCATCCTCCATGCCAACGCCTCCAGGATCAAAATATGGGTGTATACCTTTTGCCACACAAACAAATTCTAATTCTTCACCTGGCGCTTCAGCTTCTTCAGCTACTTCCCCTGCCTCTGCGGCTTCTTCAACAATCTCTTCACCAGCCGCACAACCAGATAATGAGAACAATGAAAATACTGAAATAATAACGATTGAAATTAAAAAACAAATTAAACTTTTCTTCATTTCCCCTCCTTGCCAAAATAGCGGTTTATAAATATTTTTTCCCTATTAATTAATCACCTCCCCTTGTCTAAGATGTTTAATCCCTTCTATGTTTAAATTCTAAAACCACTGGTAAAATACATTAAAAGATTGTCTTTTTTATAGATTGGCAGAAAAAAGATTAGTTCATTTAAAAAATTAATTATTTTATAATTTATCATAATAAAAAATAATTAAATTATAATTAATGTAAACGATTCTAATTTTAGTATATTTTATTATTTTTAAATTGTCAATATTTCGAATTAATTTTTCGAATTAATTTTTAG
>JAGYOJ010000165.1 GCA_018399435.1 Actinomycetota bacterium
ATAGCGCTTAAAATGCTTAATATTATTATAATTTTTTTCCTGCCGAATTTATCAGCAAGCTTCCCACCAAAAAGAAGCCCTACCCCGCCAATTGCTACTGATATAGTAGTTATCGTTTCGGCACCTGATTCTGAATAACCTAACTTTAATGTCAAAAGCAAACTTAAAAAAGGATAAACAAAACTTCTAATACAATTAATAATTCGGGCAAAAAATAAAATATATATGCTCTTTTGTAAACCTTAATAGCTCCTTAAAAAGTACATATAACAAATTATTCCATTTTATAAATTTAATTAATTTTTTTATGGATAATTATTTGAAATATTACTAAAACTAATGTTGCTATTATAAAAATATTAGATAAAAACATTGATAAAAACATATTATATTTAGAAGTTATATTAGTAAGATATGGCGCTAAAGCATTACCGATAGTTCCAGACACAAATAAAAAAGGCAAAAAATAGTTACTATGCTCTTTATAAATATTACTACCATAATAAATAAGAAGTGGAAATATTCCAGAAAACCCTAACCCTGTAAAAGCCATGGATATAAAAATACTGATTTTTGAATACAAAAATACGGTAAGCAATAAAGAAATAACGCTTATTATGCTCAAGACAAATATTATATTTAAAGAAGAAGCCTTTCCTGTAAAATAGCTAGTTGCCAATCTACCAATTATAACTACCATCCAAAATATAGTTATTATCAGGCCTGCGCTCAGAAGATCAAAATTTCTTGCCTCCCTAAAAAAAGTTGGGGACCAAGTGGAAATGACAGTTTCGGAAATAGCATAAAAAAGAATTGCAAAACATGTGACAATAAACAATAAATTCCGCCTCTTATAAGAAAAAACCTCCTTTGCTGATATTTTTTTATTATTTTTATCATTTCTGATGTACTTCCTGTTTTTAGTAATAGATAAATATAGGGCTAGCAGTAAAACAAAAAAACCAAGCGCTACCAAGTAAATAAGCTGCCAATTGTAGCCATTATTTATAATATAAACTGAAATAATAGGAGTTAGCAATGCCCCTATAGGGAAAAAAGTAACAGCTATAGTTAATATCCTAGCATGGTTTTTTACTTGGCTTTCCAATATATATTCATTAGCTTTAATATAAATTACGCCTAATGAATATCCTGCTAAAGAATAAAGAATATAAAAAATCCATAATTTATTAGTAAAATAAAGCAAAGCAGATAATAGGATTAAGAAAATATAAAATATAATAACTATATTTAACCTTTTAAAAAATTTATTATAAAAGTTAGCTGTAAGCTGGCCTATTATTAAACCCACTGTAAAAAAGGTAAATACAAGGCTAAAATCAGCAGGTTTTACCCCTAAAGAGTTGCTTATCTCAATTAATATTGGGCTGGGCGCAAACAGGAAAAAAGAAAACATAAATAAGGATAAAAAATTTGGAAATTCCGCTAAATAATTTATAGCCTTA
Source organism: Actinomycetota bacterium (assembly GCA_018399435.1). Lineage (GTDB taxonomy): Bacteria > Actinomycetota > Humimicrobiia > Humimicrobiales > Humimicrobiaceae > M55B165. Next base: position 1,467 of record JAGYOJ010000165.1, read on the forward strand.
TCTTTTTTCAATTAATTTACTTTCTAGAAGGATCTTAATTTATAATATTATCTTTCTAATACCTTGTGTATTTGTTTTAATTCTTCCAATATCCTGTCTAATACAGTTTTGCCTAAATTTTCTGTTTTTACAGGCTCCTTTTCATAACCTAAATTTTCTACTATCAAATCCCTGCTTTCCTCAAGGTTTTTAATGCCAGGCAGTTTCAGCTCTGCTTTTTTTCCTTCCTGGCCTCCAGCACCTGCTGTTTGAATATGAACTGTCCCAATTCCTAAAAACCTCTCAATAGGGCCTTGGGTTATATCAACATTGGTTACTTTTTTATATGGTACAGTTACATGTTTTTTCCAAACAACGCCCCACTTCATTTTTACAGAATCATCTTCTATAAAATATTCAATCTCTGCGTAAGCTTTCTGGATCCAGATAAAAATTGCAATCATCAAAATAATAAATACAACCAGAATTATAGAAAAAATTAGAACATTTACTATTATAATTAATGCTGTTAAAAATATTATTCCAATAATCAACCATGTAAGCCATACTATATGCCAGAGCCTTTTAAGCATTATAGAAGGTTTTAATCCCATAATTTCCCTTTTCCTATTTTTATAAATTTAACCAGGTAAAAGTTAATATATTTAAAAATATTTAAATTAAAGTGTAAAAATTTCAAGAAATAATAAATAATAGCCTAATCTACAAAATCAACTATATTTACTTTTGTCCCGCTTTCACTAAGAACCCAGTTGACACTAAGCCCCTTATTTTTTAAGAATTCTAGCACTTCTTCTTCCTTACTATTTTTCAAATTCTGGTAAGTTCTATCTGAATCATCATGCCATACTCTGTGCTCAAATAATTTTTTTATTTTATCTTCAATTATTTCCCAGTCCTCCTCATCTATTTTCCTTAAGAAAACTTTTTTTCTTTCATTTTCATCATATAATCCTAATATTTGTGAAAGAGTATCCCTAAATATTGTAGACCAGGACTTAAAAGAGCCATTTAGGTAAATTCTTTTATTGAATTGCCTGTCTTCATTAAAAGTATACTTTACTAATAAATTTAATAATTTTACTAAATTTTTTCTTTCATATTCCCTCAGCTTATCCGACTTTTCAAAATTAATTTTTAAGGGTGGCTTTGCTATAAATTTTTTAAATATATTAAGCCTGAGTTTATTTAAAGTTAGATATGTATTAGAAGATTTATTGTATTCAGATATATAACTGGTAATTTTTGCATTATTATCATCTAAAATACTGTCATAGATATTACTGCGCATCATATTTAAGGCTTCTGATTTGTTTCTTCCCTTTTTAACTAAAAATGATATGAAATCTGCTTCAGATTTTTCTCCATCAGTATTCATGTATTCCTGCCATTCTTCATCAAAAAGATCTGCCCACTTATTAATTAATACTGATGAGAAAAAGGGCATCTGTCTTAATTTATCATGGGCAATTAAATTGGTTTCTTTTAATATTTTTATGTCTGGATTTATGTAAACCTTGCATTCTATTTTATCTCTCCCCGCCCATACCTGTGCTGCAGTTTTATGCTGGCCATCAAAAAGAAATACTTTATCTCCAACCAATCTGCATATGGATGGCGTTAACTGTGAATGTAATATTAAATGCCTGTAGAGTTCCCATAATCTCTTCATCTCTAATGGCCTAGGCTGCAATTCCTTGTCATTATTAATATATTTAGCTGGAAGGACTATGTAAAAATACTTATATCCAGTTGATGGGCAAGTTGAAACCGGCAAGTTCATCCAGTTCCCGTCTAAGTTTACCTTGATTTGGCTATCAGTAATTTTTGTATCTATATCTAATCCATAAATATTATTATCTAGTGTAGCTTTTAATATATCATTTAGCCTTCTTTCCTTTTTTTGAGAGAAAAATTTTTCTAAATCAGCAAAAGCTTTATATTCTTTTATAGATAAATTTTTTAATTTTCTTTTATGTTTTTTACATATGGGGGCTAGATCTTTATTGTCAAATTTATCCACTTCAACCAGGGGAATTAAATTATGATATTCTATGTTTTTACTGTCCTCTAATATAGAGCCGCATAATTGGCACCTGATTTGGCCATCAACCCTATAATTATTATTAATATTTTGTTTAGCTCTGTTTCTGCTTGAATTTCCTAAT
>JAGYOJ010000166.1 GCA_018399435.1 Actinomycetota bacterium
ATATTAAAAATTTTCTGCTTTAAAATTAAGCTTAGCCTATTCATTAAAACTTCCTTCTTATTTAAAAAACATAATAGTATATTTACACATATATGTAAATAGCTAATTATACAAAATATTTTATTTTGTTTTAATTACATACTTTTTCTTCTATAATATTTAATAAGTTTTAAGATTTTAATTAGGTAGAAAGATGAATTCTTTAAAAGATACAGTTATTGTAGCTTGTGGGACATTAGCTCCAGAACTTAAATATATAAAAAATAAAAAAATTTTAGAGATAGAAAAAATCCTTTATACAAAACCGGGAAGGCATGAAGTTCCAACTGAGTTAGAATTTGAGCTTGTTAAAAAAATTAATATTGCAAAAAAGTATTCAAGCAAAATCCTGGTTTTGTATGGAAGCCAATATTGCTATATAAACACAAAGGACCCTTATAGAAAAATTGACGACATAATTGGAGAACAGGGCAAAAACATTAATAGAATAGATGCAACACATTGCATAGATATGCTGGCTAGCAAAAAGCAAAGAGAGGAAATAGCCAGTAATTTAGCAGGAACCAGCAAAGTTTGCTGGCTTACTCCAGGGTGGATATTGTTTAAGCAATTTGTCTTTCAAGACTGGGATAAAGCAAAAGCAAATGAAAATTTTCCGAAACATACGGGCGGGGCCATTTTGCTAGATGCTATAGGTTTTTGGGACAGTTATAGCTTAAAAAATCCAGAAAAAATATTAGAATTTTCAGACTGGATGGGCATTCAAATAATACCTTTTAAAACTTCAATAGATAGGTTTATTAACTTATTATCATCTGCTTAAATATTTTTTTTAATTGATTCAAAGTTTTTATTAGCCTCATTTAAAAGATTTATAATTTTTTCTAAGTCTTCTACTATTTTATTAGCCCCTAATAGTTTTGCATCTTTTAACCATTTTTTATGTTCTTTTATATGTTCATTATTATGCTCAATCCAGTGAGGCAGAATCTTTTTTAGCTTTTCTAGGTAATCTTTTTTATTTATTTCCTTATCCAATTTTTACTCCTTATAAACTTTTTTCTAATATAGTATAGTTTTTGGTAAAATTTATCTCCTTTACATAATAGCCTTCTAATTTTTTTACTTCGCCAAAAACAGAATAAATTTCTATAATTCCATTATTTACAATAATATTTGAAGCTTCATCTTCTATGATATTATCTTTATTTTCCTTGCCAGTATAAATTTTTGATAAGCACATTCCATTATCCCCCTATTTATTTAAAGTTATATATTTAGATTACAACTCTTGTTATGGCTATGCAAATAGTAAAATGGTTTTTTTGAAAACATAACTGGTTTTCTAAAGAATTAAAAGTTGGTTTTTCATGGGAAGCCTTAAATCAGTTCAAGGCTTCCCATTCTATATTAATAGCAAAATGAACGTGTAGTTTTTAAACTAACTACGTCCGCAACTCTTCCTAAGGCTAATAGGGAGGCTGCGGTTCTCATATTAACATTTTTATCTTTATGTAGTTTATATACCTCTTTAAAAGATCTTTCCATGACTTGTTTAAGTTTTGATTTAACTTCATTATAGGTCCAATAATATGACTGGCAGCATTGGACCCATTCAAAATATGAAACTGTTACTCCTCCAGCATTTGCCAACATGTCTGGAATAACCAGTATATTATTTTCATCTAATATTTCATCTGCCTCTGGGGTAACAGGGGCATTTGCGGCTTCTGAAATTATTTGTGCCTTAATTCTTGAAGCATTATTTTCATCAATTTGATTTTCTAAAGCTGCAGGAATTAATATATCGCACTCAAGTTCTAGCAACTTTTCTGGAGCTATGTTTTCACTTTCAGAATAATTAATAACGCTGCATGTTTTATTTTTATGTTCTAAAACTTTCTGGGGATCTAAACCATTTTTATTATATATGGCACCACCGGAATCACTGACAGCAATGATGTTAAAACCAAGATCATTTAATATTCTTGCACAATTATATCCTGCATTCCCATAACCCTGGATTACAACATCTAAATTATTTTTTCTAATATTTAATTCTTTAAGAGCTGAAAGGACAGTAAATACAACCCCTGCAGAAGTGGCTTCATCCCTGCCCTGGGATCCACCTAATTCAATGGGCTTTCCAGTTAATATCCCTGGCTCAAAATGGCCTTGCTGTATGCTATATGCATCTGTCATCCAGGCCATTATCTGAGGATTTGTACCAACATCGGGTGCTGGTATATCTGTGTCTACACCAATATTTGGAGAAAGCTCTAATATAAATTGCCTGGAAAGAGTTTCTAACTCCCTTAAAGACAATTTTTTGGGATTAACCCTTACTCCGCCTTTAGCTCCGCCAAATGGAACATTTACTACAGCTGTCTTTAAAGTCATTAATGCTGATAAGGCCTTTACATCATCAAGAGTAACATTTTCACTAAACCTTAATCCGCCTTTCGTAGGGCCCCGGTCAGCATTATGCTGTACCCTGTAGCCTTTGAAAACATCGATTTCTCCATTATCCATTTGCACCCTTATGGTTACCTCAATTATCCTTTTTGGTTCACGTAGATATTTTTGAATGCCAGGTTTTAAGCCTAACATATCCATTGTCTTGTCTAGCCTTTCCTGGGTCATTTGCCAGACATTTTTTTCGCCATTTGCCATTTTTTCTCCTTTGAAAATTTTTCAAAAAATAAAAAAAGCACCCCTAATTAAGCCTTCAAAGGCTTAAAAAAAGATGCTTCATTGCATATATTAAAGGCGCCATTGCCTTTATTTATTACATTTGCCTAAAATCAGGCAAAGTGAATAAATTATATAAACTTAACTTTGTTTTTTCAACAAATAATTCAAAAAAGTTCAATTAAATTTTTAAATTAACTTTAACCTATCCCCCACTTCTATATTTTTTTGGTCCATATTGTTAACTTTAAATTCCAAAACATTTTTAGCTTTTTTGATAAAGGGAGTAAAACTAAAAGGCTTTAATGAGTTTATCACTTTAATTACCCTATAGTCTTTATCCAGAAAAACAACACCTATATTATTTGTCATCCCAATTGTATGGATGCTATTGCAATTTGGAATTAAAAAGCATTCATTATTTTTTATCTAAAAGTCATACCTGTAATATAACAACCATTTCTTACATGAAAAATATCTGATGTAGTAGTAGATGGTCTTACTGTAACTGATCTTAAGTCGTCACCTACAATAGAAACACTTGCTGGTACACTGATTGGATTAGTTTCTGTATAATCCCCTGCTTTTACCATGATAACTGTATTGGCAGTAGCACTTTGGCAAGCACTTGCGATTGTTAGCTTTGCTGAGTCTAGCGAAGTTCCATTGTTGCTATCGTCACCGCTTTTTGAAACATACAATACATTTGTTGCTACACCAGGAGCAGAAAATTCAACAGCGCCATTTCCATCAGTTTTCAAAAACTGACCGGCTGAGCCACCAGAAATAGCTAAGTTAGCAACATTACCTAGAGCAACTTCAGCACCAGTAAACTCTACATTACCTGTTGCTGATAAGCCATTTGCAGTAACGGAAGAATTGCCATCTATTACAGAATTGGCATCTTCGCCTACACTAAAA
>JAGYOJ010000167.1 GCA_018399435.1 Actinomycetota bacterium
TGAAAGTATTTTAAGTATTTGCTGGCTAATTATTTTATTAAATAAAGGTTAATTTTATGAAAATAGCAATAATTGGATCTGGTCCTGCAGGAATGGCTTGTGCAAATTTATTAATAGAAAACATAATAATATAATCCCAGAAAATATAATTTCTAAACCTCCTTCTGCAGAGCTGAAACCTGACCAAAAAGATGAAGACAAATTACCTAAATATGAATTGCTTGACCAAATCCTTAAAGCCTATATAGAAGAAGAGGAAAATTTTCAAAATATAATAGACAGAGGATTTGAAGAAAGCCTTGTAAAATCAGTAATAAATATGGTTGATTTTAATGAATATAAAAGGAGACAGAGCGCCCCAGGAATTAAAATCACTTCAAGGGCTTTTGGAAAAGATAGAAGATACCCCATAACAAATAAATTTAAATTACATTAAAAAATAAAAAAATTCGTCTTGGAATTATTAATACATTCAAAAAATAAAAAACTTATAAGCCGAGTAAAAAAAATAGTTAAACCGCCCTTTAAAATTATTGCTGTAAAAGAAAACCACCTAAAGCAAATAAAGGACCGCCAGATTTTATTAATTGATATTACTGATAAAAAATATAGCATCTCTTTTTCTAAAGATTATATAAATACCATAAATAGTTTAGATACAGCGATACTATTATTAATAAAAGAAAACCAAATTGATTCTGTATATGATTGCAAGATTAATTTAGTTGATTTCATTTTAGAAAGGCAGCTTGAATTTGAGCTAAACTTAAGGGTTAGATTAATACTTAAAGAAAAAGGATTCTCTTTAAAAAATAGCATAATTGTTGATGAATTAATCCTAAATCTTGACAAATATGAGCTTGTGGTAAACAAAAAGCCTATTGAACTTACTTTTAAGGAATATGAATTGCTGAAATTAATACTAAAACATCAAGATAAGGTTTTTACAAGGGAAGAGCTTCTTTCCAGCATCTGGGATTATGATTATTATGGAGGCAGCAGGACTGTAGATGTACATATTAGAAGATTAAGGGCAAAGCTTCCCTCCCCCTATAACCTTATGATAAAAACTATTAGAAATGTAGGTTATATGTTCAGCGCCAAAAGTTAACATATATTTTACATTCCCGTAACTTGCTTGTAATAATAAACCATTAGAATGGGTTCATTAATTAAAAGAAATTGGAGACATTAATGGACACGATTTGGATTCTTTTAGCCACATTTCTGGTGTTTTTCATGCAGGCAGGCTTTGCAATGGTAGAGGTTGGGTTTACCCGCGCCAAAAATACAGTTAATATTTTAATGAAAAACATAATGGACTTTTCTTTTGGGGTATTAGTGTTTTTCTTTTTAGGCTACGGGTTGATGTTTGGGACTGATATTGGCGGTTTTATAGGAAAAGATGGCTTCCTTCTTTCAATTATTGATCCAGCTAACACAAGTAACTTTAGTTTATGGATTTTCCAGGCAGTTTTTGCAGCTACCGCAGCCACTATCGTTTCAGGAGCAATGGCAGAAAGGACTAAATTTAGAAGCTACCTTGTTTATACTATTTTCATAACTGCTTTAGTTTATCCTGTGGCAGGGCATTGGATATGGGGAGGCGGCTGGTTATCTTCTTTAGGCATAATTGATTTTGCAGGGTCTACGGTAGTCCATTCAGTGGGAGGCTGGGCTGCATTGGCAGGCGCTTTAATTTTAGGGCCAAGATATGGAAAATATGGGCCTGGGGGAACCTCTAAAGCAATCCCCGGGCATAATATATCATTAGCTGCATTGGGAGTTTTTATATTATGGTTTGGCTGGTTTGGTTTTAATTGTGGCTCTACATTGTCTGGGTCCAGCCAGGCATTATCCACAGTTGCAGTTACCACTACATTAGCCGCTGCTTCAGGAGCAGTTTCTTCTATGTTTTTTGTTTGGATAAGATATAAGAAGCCAGATGCTTCAATGACTCTAAATGGCGCTTTGGCGGGCCTGGTGGCAATAACTGCAGGCTGTGCTGTAGTGTCGCCTATCAGCGCTATTTTAATTGGCTTAATTGCAGGAATCATTTGCCCTGTTTTTGTAGATTTATTTGATAAGAAATTTAAAATTGATGATCCAGTTGGCGCTATATCTGTACATGGAATAAGCGGGGCCTTCGGAACTCTTGCAGTAGGGCTATTTGCAGAACCACAATATTCAGCAATTGGCGGATATGGAGAGACTGCTGGATTATTCTTTGGAGGGGGAATAAACCTTTTTGTAACACAGCTTATAGGGGTTATTAGTGTTTTTGCATGGGCTTTTGGGGCAATGGTTTTAATATTCTTGGCAATAAAGAAAACTATTGGCTTGAGAGTTTCTAGAGAAACTGAATTAAAAGGCTTAGACATAGAAGAGCATGCTATGGAAGCATATTCAGGATTTCAAATCTTTAATAATGAGTAGGAGGAAAAATGAAATTAATTATAGCTATGATACAGCCGCATAAATTGCCGGATGTGAAAAAAGCTTTATTTAAAAATGAAATACATAAAATGACTGTTACCAATGTACTTGGCTGCGGTCAGCAAAAAGGTTTTACAGAAACTTACAGGGGTGTTATAACAGAAGTTAATTTATTAAAAAAAGTCAGGCTAGAAATTGCTGTAAACGAAGAATTTGTTGAACCTACAATTAATGCTATAAAAAAAGGCGCTTATACAGGAAATATTGGGGATGGAAAAATTTTTGTCCTCAATTTAGCAAGATGCATAAGGATTAGGACTGGCCAGGAGGGTAAAAACGCAATAGGGTAAAAATTTACATAGATTTAACATAATAATCTAAAGATATAATGTATAATAACAATCAAATTAATCTTCAAGGAGGAAAAATGGACAAGAATGGTGAGATGAAAGAATATGTTTTAAAAAAAGCAAGAGATAATGATATTAAATTTATTAGGCTTTGGTTTACTGATGTACAAGGATTTTTAAAAAGTTTTGCTATAACGGTGGAAGAGCTTGAAGGAGCTCTAGGGGAAGGAATGGGATTTGATGGCTCTTCAATAGAAGGTTTCTCAAGGATTGAAGAAAGTGATGTAATTGCAATGCCTGATCCAAACACATTCCAGATACTGCCTTGGAGCCCCCAGGAAAACGGAGTTGCCAGGATGTTTTGTGATATATTAAACCCTGAAGGCGGGTCTTTTGAGGGTGATCCCAGAGGCGTTTTGCATAGAATTCTAGCTAAAGCCAAAAAAATGGGATATACATTCTATGTTGGGCCTGAATTAGAATTTTTCTATTTTAAAAAAGATGTTGGAGCTCCTGAAATATTAGATAAAGGCGGCTATTTTGATTTAACAACATTAGATGTAGCTAGTGGCTTAAGAAGAGATACAGTGCTTTTCCTTGAAGCTATGGGAATAGGCGTAGAGTATTCCCACCATGAAGTTGCGCCTTCCCAGCATGAAATTGACCTTAGATATACTGATGCATTGACAATGGCAGATAATGCAATGACTTATAGATTAATAGTAAAAGAAGTAGCTACCATGCATGATGTTTATGCAACTTTTATGC
>JAGYOJ010000168.1 GCA_018399435.1 Actinomycetota bacterium
AAGTAAACCCAGATGTAAATGGGAAAATATAACTAAAAATATTAAAATTGTTAATTTTAGTTTTGGTTTTTATTTTCTGCTTGAGCTTTTCCTCGGTTCTTTTTGCCCAACCCTCTGATTCAGAATTTGAATTTGAACCTAAAGATAAAGTAATACTTACCCAGGCTTCTATTTGTTTTGTAACCACCATGTATTATGGCTATATTTATGACCCAAACTTTGAAGATTGGTCACAGCAATATTTTTATGGACCTTTAGGGGGAACAGGTTTTTGTGTAAATCCAGATTCAGGGCATATAGTAACTGCAGCGCATGTTGTAGAAGATGATTATGTAAATATAAAATGGGCAATACTTGATGCTTATATTTTTGATACATATCCTGATGATTATTATAACCTTACTGATGCAGACTGGAATTGGATTTATGATAATTATAAAGTTGAAGGGGAAAGCACTCCTGAACCTGACAGGGAGGTTTGGGTTCAATTTAATACTGCTACTGGTGGACTGCCAGAAAATCCTGACAATACCTACCAGAGGGCAGAAGTTATTGATTCTAGCCCATGGGAACAAAGGGATATCGCAATTTTAAAAATACAGCCAACTACCGGCAGGGCACTTTCAAGCATTGTAATGGGTGATTCATCCATGGTAGAAATACAGGATAGCTTAACTATAATTGGCTATCCCTGGAATGCAGATATAAGCGCGGAAAGCATAATGACTCCTACAATAACATCTGGAATAATTAGCGCAAGAAAGATGGTCAGCGGTACTGAGGTTCTGCAAATTGATGGGACTGCTGCTCCTGGCAATAGTGGGGGCCCTGTGTTAAATGATAAAGGAGAAGTAATTGGGATACTTACCATGGCTATTTCTGGAGAGAATATAAATTTCTTAAGGCCAAGTAATGATGTAAAAGAAATGTTAAACAGAAACGGTGTTGAGAATAAATTGGGCATGGTTGATGAAAACTTTGCCAATGGCCTTGCTATGTATAGGCAAAAACATTATGCAGAGGCTATTAAATTATTTGATGCTGCACTTAATTTAAGCCAAGGGCATCTGCTTGCTCAAGAATATAAGGCTAATGCACAGGCGGCATTGGACAGGGGGGAAGATGTTCCTTTAGAAGAAGAAGCAGCAGCGCCTGAAACTGAGGGGCAAGCTATTGTAGAAATGGAAGAAGCTCCTGAAGAAGCAAGCCCGGTAGCAGCAGAAGAAGAAGAGATTGTACAAGAAGAAGCGGCACAGGAAGAGGATGATGGATTTGCTTTGGGGCTGACTTTAATTATCCTTGCTATACTGGTACCTATAATAATAATAGCTGTTGTAGTGGTAATAATAGTGGTAGTTATAAAGAAAAGGAATGCTTCCGCTAAACCTGATACTGTGACTACAAAGGAAGAAACAAAAGAAGGTGTAAAATATTGCCCTTCATGTGGCCAGGAGGCAAAAGAAGGGCAAAAATTCTGTCCAAATTGTGGTGAAAAATTAGAATAGAAATTATTAATAAAAAAAAGGGCTGAGTATTCTTCAGCCCTTTTTTTATGCTCTTTTCTTGTTGTTTTAGAATTATAATTATGATAATATTACAATTTATAATAGTTCTAAATTATTTTACATTATGGGCAATAAAATAAAAGTAAATAGGCCAGCAATAAAAGAAAGCCAATTGGCAAACAATTGGATAAGACAGTGCCTGCAATTAATTGCCCTTATTTCTCTAATCTGTCTATTACTAGTCGGTATTTTATCCTAAGTTATAGGGTTACCGGTAGTAATACTATTTAATCCTATTACTTTATTTATATTTTTCAATGTATTATTTTTGGAATTTTATTATTTTTAAGAAATAAGGAGGAAAATTGAGAAGTGATGATATGAAAAAAGGTGTAGAGAGATTGCCCCATAGATCATTGTTAAAAGCTATCGGTTATACCGACGATGAAATTGCTAAGCCAATAATAGGGGTGGTAAATTCTGCTAATGAATTAATACCAGGGCATATACATTTAAATAAAATAGCGGATGCAGTTAAGTCAGGGATTAGGAATGCTGGCGGAACCCCCCAAGAATTTTCTACTATTGGTGTTTGTGATGGTATTGCAATGAATCATAAGGGCATGAAATATTCTTTAGCCTCCAGAGAACTTATCGCTGACAGCATTGAAGCTACTTCTATGGCACATCCTTTTGATGGTTTAGTTTTAGTTACAAATTGTGACAAGATAGTCCCAGGGATGCTTATGGCTGCATTAAGGCTAAATATCCCCTCTGTAATAATTAGTGGAGGCCCTATGATGGCCGGTAAATTAGGAGACAGTGTTCTAGATGTTAGCAAATGCTTTGAGGCTGTTGGAAAGTATAGGAAAGGCGAATACACTGAAGAAGATTTATATAAGCTAGAAGAAGAAGCATGCCCAACATGCGGAAGTTGTTCTGGCATGTATACAGCTAATTCAATGAATTGCCTATCAGAAGCTATAGGTTTGGCTTTGCCAGGAAATGGCACGATACCTGCTATTCTTTCTAAAAGGGTTAGGCTTGCAAAAATGGCAGGGGTAAAGATTATGGAACTTGTAGAAAAGGATATTAAGCCCAGGGATATTGTAAATATAAAAGCAGTAAGAAATGCTCTTGCAGTTGATATGGCTCTTGGATGTTCTACTAATACTATTTTGCATCTACCTGCAATTGCAAATGAAGCAAAAGTTGATTTTTCGCTGGATTTAGTTAATAAAATAAGCAGGAAAGTGCCAAATTTGTGCAGGTTAAGTCCTATAGGAGATTTCCATATCGAAGACTTGTATGTGGCAGGCGGGATACAGGCAGTAATGAATGAACTCTTGGAAAATAATTTAATAGACGGGGAATTAATTACTGTTACTGGCGAAAAAGTTAAGAAAAATATATCCGGTGCTAAAATAGAAGATAATAAGGTAATAAAATCAGTAAAAGAGCCTTATTCAAAGGATGGGGGGATAGCAATACTCTGGGGCAACCTAGCGCCAGAGGGATGTGTTGTTAAAAAATCAGCTGTTGATCCTGCAATGATGAGGCATAAGGGAAAGGCTAAAGTTTTTAATAGTGAAGAAGAAGCTATGAACGCCATATTAAATGAAAAAGTAGAAAGTGGAGATGTGGTGGTCATAAGATATGAAGGGCCCAAAGGCGGGCCAGGCATGAGGGAAATGCTTTCACCTACTGCGTCAATTGCAGGGATAGGCCTGGATAAGGAAGTGGCATTAATTACAGATGGAAGGTTTTCTGGGGCAACCAAAGGCGCTTCAATTGGACATATATCCCCTGAAGCGCAAGCGGGAGGGCCTTTGGCCATAGTTGAGGATGGCGATTTAATTGAGATTAATATAAATGAAAACAAGATAAACCTTCTAGTAGGCGATCAAGAGATTAAAAACAGGATGGATAAATGGATTCCTCCTGAACCAAAGATAAAAGAAGGATATCTTTTAAGATAT
>JAGYOJ010000169.1 GCA_018399435.1 Actinomycetota bacterium
AAGACAATTCCAAAAAAAGGAAAGCAACAACATAAAAAGACCCAAAAAGTGCTGCTGATCCTGCTTCCAGTTTCCTCTGTTGCAGCTATCTGGCCAGCTTCATCAAATTCTAAACCACTTTCTTCATATATTTGCTCTCCAATTAATAAGGTTGCCTGGTAAAAAGCTTCATAAAAGTTTTCATTTTTAAAATTAGGAATAATTATATTATCTAAGATTTTTGAAGCTTCCAAATCTGTTATGACTCCTTCTAATCCATAACCTACCTCTATCCTTACCTCCCTATCTTCAATTGATGTAAGTATCAGTATTCCGTTATCCTTATCTTTTTTCCCTATTCCCCAATCTTCAAAAAGCCCTACAGAGTAGTCTTCAATACTTATCCCCTCTAGGCTGCCTACCACTACTACTGCAATTTCAGCTGTAGTTTCCTTTTCTATTTTATCCAATAAGTTTTCTAATTTTGCTGATGAATCTACATCTAGAATCCCTACATAATCACTGACATAACCTTTATATTTAGGAAAAGCTACATCTTGCGAATAAAGAAATGGGGTAAATAAAAAGACAAATAAAAAAGATAATAAGAACAATATTAAGATAGAAATTTTTTTATAAGCCTTCATCTATTTAATCTATCTCTATATTTACTTCTGGAGCTTCTTCTGCACCTTCTTCAGCTTCAAAGAAATCTCTTTCTGTAAAATTAAACCAAGAAGCAATAATATTCCTGGGAAATAATTTAATATAGGTATTATAATCCCTAACAGTTTCGTTAAATCTTTTTCTTTCAACAGCAATTCTATTTTCAGTACCCTCAAGTTGAACCATTAAGTCTTCAATATTTCCACTAGCCTTCAGCTCTGGGGTATCTTCTACCACAACCCTTAAATCTCTTATTAAAGAACCAATCCCCTCATTTGCTGCCTCTAGCTCACTTGGATTACTGGCAATCTCAGTTGCTTTTCTTGCTTCTGCAATTTTTTCAAAAATATCCTTTTCCAGTTTCATGTAAGCTTCTACACTATTTACTAAATTAGGCACTAAATCCAACCTTCTTTGATAAACATTTTGTACCTGGGCCCAGGAATTATCAACCTCTACTTCTTTTGTAACCATATTATTTCTGGAATCTGCAACAAAACCAAAGATTATTAGCCCAGCTAAGATAATAATGCCAATAAAACCAAACACACAACCAAAAACTAATTTCTTGTTCAAATCATCTCCTTTTTAAAATTATTTACAGACCTTAACTACCGCTGGCCTTATCAAGAAATCCTTAAGCATGTATCCTTTCCTAAGGACTTCTAAAATGGTTCCTTCTTCTACCCCTTCTACTGCTTCCGTTGAAACAGCCTCACATATGCTTGGGTCAAATTCTTCGCCTTTTGGATCTATAACTCTAACTCCTTCCTTTTTTAAAACTTCCATTAAGCTTTTATAAATCATAAGTATACCATTATAAAAATCATCATCTTTATTTTCTCCAACTTCAAGGGCCCTTTCAAAATCATCAATAACTGGCAATAGTTTTTCAACTAAATTTTTATTTGCCCTTTTTATATGCTCAATATTTTCCTTCAAGGTTCTCTTTCTATGATTATCATAATCAGCCTGGAGCCTTTTTATTCTATCCAGATACCCGTCTTCCAGCTTCTTATATTGATCTAGCTCTTTACGGAGCAATTCTATTTCCTCTTGAAGTTCTTCAACCTCCATTTCTTCTTCTGTATTATTTTTAGTCATTGGTTCTTCATTTTCTTTATTCTGTTCTTTTTCTTCATCCATTCTTTATCCTCCTAGTTAATTTCTTCCACTGCTAATTACTGTTATATCCCTAGTGGATACTTCTTCATCTGTAAAGAAATATCCATCACAGTCAACTGGCGCAAAATGGAAATGGCATGTTATCTCATCTCCAGCATCTGCTGATATATTTTGAATCTTTACCGCTATCTTTATTTTTTCTCCTGGCTCAATATCTTCTATGGCCGAACCTATTTGTTCCGGGCTTACTAATGAAGTAGTTGTATCCGGCTCCTGCTCTTCTTCTTCCTGCTCGCCGGTAGCTGAACCTATTTCTGTTACCTTTGTAAAGGTAGTTGTTTTCATAACTCTTTTCCCTGGGGTCTCATTGGTTTTTCTTGTAACCACTTCTTCGGTAATTGTCTTTGTATCCTCATCTGTAGTAACTATTGTTTCACTTACCCCGTCTACAGCCCAATAATCAGAAACATAGGTACTCTCTATATCTTCATTTGAGTAATAATAAGTGCCGCTGTCAGCATCCCATATATGTGCTTCCCATAAAGGCCACAATATCTCTTCTTCGCCCCGCTCTGGATTTAATTTAATCCAAACCATTATTGGCTGCAAGTCTACAGTAACATTGCCAGTATTAGTAATTTCAAAATACTGATAATACCATTCCCTCCGCCCTATTGTGTTACTTTCAAATGGCGGTATTTTTTCAATTGATATTGAATATATTGGTTTTGGCAAAGCTAAAACATTGCTGGAAATAGTATTTCCAGCCTTATCTAAAATCCATAGTGTATAAAAATAAGATTGGCCTTCATTAATATCAGTATCTGTATATGTATTTAAACTTAAATCATTAAAAGTTGCAATAATATCATGTTCAGCATATTCAGGATTTAAGCAAGGATCACTTACCCTAACTAATTTATAGGAATAAAAATTTTCATCTATGCTCGTGGTCCAGCTTAGATGATTTCCAGTATTATCTGAATAGCCTCTAAGGTTAACTGGACTGGGGCTGGAACTGTCTTTAGTAACCAAAATATTTTTAAACTTTGGAGAACTAGTCCTATCCCCCTCTATTACTCCCCACACTGCAACTTCATTATCGCCCTTTTCAAGCTCTATGCCAGAAAAAGAAAAACCTCCATTTTCATCACTTATTATTTCCCTAATTACTTTACCATTTACTTCTAAAAAAATATTTGAAGAAGGCAAATAAGAGCCTTTTATATATATTGTCGGGTTGTTTTCTTTAGTAAAATATATATCTGAAACTTCCTTTAATTCATCTTGATTATTAAAAATAGAATAATCAATAGACTCGGGAACTGCTAAAAATAGGTTAAAAATAGTTGCTTCGCTTTCCCTGCCATTTTGATCTTTGGCAATTACCTTTACACTATTTTTCCCTTCTACTATCTCTACTCCGCCAGCAGCCTCAAAATTACCCCCGCTGTCAACTGCTAGTGATTCTTTTTTTAATAATCCATTCACATATATGTCAATAACATTGCCTGGAAAAGCATATCCTTTTATGAATAATAAGTCTTTATCCCCGCTGTTATATATAACTTCGCCTGACTCATGAGAAGTAATAACAGGCGGGACCACTATTTTTTCTAAATAATTCTCAATATTTAAACTAGTTTCCGCATCACCATTTTCTACATCTTGCAAGGAATTATCTTTTAAAATACTGGTATCAGCCCGAT
>JAGYOJ010000017.1 GCA_018399435.1 Actinomycetota bacterium
GCTTTAGGCAGATTTGCGGTTTTTTCACTGGGAATTATGCCCTATATTACTGCTACAATTATAATGCAATTGCTTCAGGTAGTTATACCAAAGCTTGAACAATTGGCAAAACAGGGAGAGTATGGAAGAAGAAAGATAAACCAAATATCAAGGTATCTTACTGGAGGCTTAGCGCTAATGCAGTCAATAGCAATGGTATTTTACTTTAGAAACTTTGGCGCTATCCCAAATTTTGATTTCATGCATGTTAGTTTAATTGTGTTAACCTTGACTGCGGGCACAGTAATTATAATGTGGCTTGGTGAATTAATAAATGTCCATGGAATTGGAAACGGCATATCCTTAATTATTTTTGCTTCAATTGTTTCTAGATTGCCTGGCCAGATGATTAGCTTGTTTAGGTTAAGAGGAACGGACCTTATATTTGTAGCTTTCTTTTTTATTCTAGCTATTGGTGTTGTAATGGCTATTATATTAATCCAGCAGGGTGAAAGAAGAATCCCTGTACAATATGCAAAGCGTGTTGTGGGCAGAAAAGTATTCGGCGGACAAAGCACATACATACCTTTAAAGGTTAACCAGTCTGGTGTTATGCCCATAATTTTAGCGGTAGCTGTATTGCTTTTCCCAGCAACTATTGCTCAATTTATACCTAATAGGTGGCTGCAAAGCTTTGCAGATGCATTAAGCGCAACTAGGGGGGGAGCTATAAATCCTATCTATGCGGTTACATATACAGTTTTAATCATCGTTTTTGCATATTTTTATACTGCTATTACTTTTAATCCGGTTGATACAGCAGATAATTTGAGAAAGTATGGAGGCTTTATCCCTGGAATTAGGCCAGGAAGAAATACTGCAGACTATCTTTCTAATATTTTAAATAGAATTACTTTGCCAGGGGCAGTATTTTTAGCAATAGTAGCATTGCTGCCTGAAATTTTGATAAATTATATGGGCTTACCCTTTAGGTTCGGAGGCACCTCTATAATTATTGCAGTAGGTGTATCACTAGAGACTATGAAACAGCTGGAGTCCCAGCTAACCATGAGGGATTATGAAGGATTCTTGAAATGATTGTCATATTGCTAGGCCCGCCTGGAGCAGGTAAGGGGACCCAGGCTAAAAAGATAAGTGAAAAATTTAATATCCCCCATATTTCCACTGGAGATATTTTGAGGGAAGAAATAAAAGCGGAAACCAGGCTAGGAAGAAAAGCAAAAGAAAATGTTGAAGCAGGTAAATTAGTTCCAGACAAAGTTATTTTAGATATAATAGAAAAGGAAATCCGAAAAAGTAAAAACCGGGACGGCTTGATATTAGACGGATTCCCAAGGACTATACAGCAAGCGAAAATGTTAGATGGGATGTTAGAGGATTTAGATTTTTCTATTGATAAAGTTGTAAATATAGAAGTTGATAAAAAGGAATTGGTCAAAAGATTAAGCAGTAGAAGATTGTGTAAGTCATGCAAGCAGATTACCAGGGTGGATGATGAGAGCAAGAATATATGCCCTGAATGCGGGGGGAAATTAATTAAAAGAAAAGATGATGACATAAAAGTGATTAAGAAAAGGCTAGAAGTTTATAGGAAGCAGACAGAACCTTTAATTGATTATTACCAATCAAAAGAGGTTTTAATAAATGTAGATGGCGATGCTTCTGAGCCGGTGGTTACTGAAAGGATCTTAAGCGCTTTATGATAATATGTAAGACATCTGCTGAAATAGAAAAAATGAAGGAATCTGCTAAAATAGTAGCCGCAGTTCTTTTAAAAATTGAAGATATAATAAAGCCGGGAATAACTACAAAGTATTTAGATGAAGTTGCTGAAAAAATAATATATAAAAGGAAAGCAGAACCAGTTTTTAAGGGATACCTGGGAAGGCTTTCAGATGTTCCTTTCCCAAGCAGCATATGCGCATCTATTAATGATGAAGTTGTACATGGAATCCCAAGCAGCAGAAAAATTAAAGATGGAGACCTAGTTTCTATTGATGTGGGGGTAAAATATAATGGGTATTGTGGCGATGCTGCAAGAAGCTTTTTAATTGGAGATGTAAGTGGCGAGGTAAAAGCTCTTTGGAAAGCTACCAGGGAAGCCCTTGATTTAAGCATAGAAAAGTGCAATATTGGGGGAAGGCTTTCAGACCTTTCCCATGCTATAGAAAAAAGGGCCAAGGAAAGTGGATTTTCTGTAGTCAAGGATTTTGTAGGGCATGGAATTGGAAAAGACATGCATGAGGATCCACAAATACTAAATTACGGGCCTCCCGGAAAAGGACCGGTTTTAAAAAAGGGCATGGTTTTTGCAATAGAGCCGATGCTCAATATTGGCAAAAGTGGCGTTAAAATTTTAGATGATAAGTGGACAGTGTCAACTAAAGATGGTAAAGTTTCTTGCCATTTTGAGGATATGGTTGCAATAACTGGTGATGGGCCTATTATTCTTACTAGATTATAAAAAATGAGTAGACATGGATGGGATTTTTTGATACCCTACGTGTTTGTGCTCTAATTAAAGAGGGGGATAAAAATTAGTAAAAAAGAAGGCATTATTGAAGCTGAAGGTACGATACTGGAAGCTTTGCCAAATGCGATGTTTAGAGTTGAATTGGATAATGGTCATAAGGTGCTTGCTCATATATCCGGAAAAATGCGTATGCATTATATAAAGATATTGCCAGGGGATAAGGTAAAAGTTGAAATATCTCCTTATGATTTAAGCCGGGGCAGAATAACATATAGAAAAAAATAATATAAGAGGTAATAAAAATGAAGGTTAAACCATCTGTAAAAAAAATCTGCAATAATTGCAGGATTATAAGAAGAGAGGGTAAAGTTATGGTTATATGTAAAAACCCTCGTCATAAACAGAAACAAGGTTAAGGAGGTTTTAAATTGGCTAGAATAGCAGGAGTAGATATACCTAGAGATAAACATATAAATATAGCTTTAACTTATATATATGGAATTGGTAAGCCGAAAGCTAATAAAATATTAGAAGACCTAAAAATAAAAAAGGATTTGGACACCAAGGACCTTAGTGATGGTGAAATTTCAAAAATCAGGGAATACATAGAGTCAAATGTAAAAGTCGAAGGTGATCTTAGAAGAGAAGTTACCCAAAATATTAAAAGGCTAATTGAGGTAAATTCTTATAAAGGCATTAGGCACAAAAGAGGCTTGCCGGTAAGGGGACAAAGAACCCATACTAATGCCAGGACTAGAAAAGGCAAAAAGAGATCTGTGGGAGTTAGAAGTAGAAGTCAAACAGCTTAATCAGGAGGTTAAATTTTGGCGAAGAAAACACCAAAAAAGAAGTTAAGAAAGAAAAAAAAGAAAAATATTGCGTATGGTATTGCGCATATACAGTCTACATTTAACAATACTATAGTAAATATTACAGACACTAAAGGAAATACCATAGCCTGGGGGAGTGCAGGGGCTAAAGGCTTTAAAGGCTCGAGAAAAAGCACGCCTTTTGCTGCACAAATAACGGCTACAGAAGTAGCCAGGGAAGCTCAGGAGCACGGAATTTCAAAGGTAGACGTTAGGGTAAAAGGAGTAGGCTCAGGCAGAGAAACAGCAGTTAGATCACTTCAAGCTGCAGGCATTGAAATTGGGTCAGTTATAGACGTGACTCCTGTACCCCATAATGGGTGCAGATTGCCTAAAAGAAGAAGAGTGTAAAAGTATAAAAAGGGGTTTTTTAGTAAAATGACTAAAACAAAAGAATCAGTTTGTAAATTATGTAGAAGAGAAAAACAAAAATTATTTTTAAAAGGCCAAAGGTGCTTTACTGATAAATGTGCATTGGAAAGAAAGCCATATTCTCCTGGAGAAAAAGCTAAGAGGCGTACTATTGAATCTGAATATTATGGCCAGCTAAGGGAGAAGCAAAAGGCAAAAAGATATTATGGCTTAAGGGAGCAACAGTTTAGAAATTATTATGAGAAATCAGTGAAAAAAAGAGGCGTTACTGGAGAAACATTGCTCCAAATGCTGGAAACAAGATTAGACAATATTGTTTATCTTATGGGTTTTGCGTCTTCAAGGCCATTAGGTAAACAATTAATTGGGCATGGGCATGTTATGGTTGATGGAAAAGTAGTAGATATCCCTTCTTTCCTAGTTAAAGAAAGCCAGGAAATTAGTATTAATCCATCAAGCGCAGATATAGTTCCTGTAATTGAATCAAAGGAAAGTGCTGCAAGCCTTACTCCACCAGATTGGCTGGAGGTAGACTTGGAACATTTAAAAGGTAAAGTGTTGAGATTGCCTAACCGCGATGAAATTAAAGCACCTATAAATGAACGAATAATTGTAGAGCTATATTCTAAATAGAATATTTTGCTTGGGAGGTAGATTTAAATTGCTAAAAATGCAAAAACCAAATGTTAAAATTAAGAGCCAAGATGATATACATGGCGAATTTATTATAGAGCCTCTTGAAAGGGGTTTTGGCCATACACTAGGTAATTCTATAAGAAGGGTACTCTTATCCTCAATTGAAGGTGTTGGTGTGTCTAGGATAAAAATTGAAGGAGTTGAACACGAATTTTCAACAATTGAGGGAATGAAAGAAGATATACTTGAGTTTGTGGCAAATTTAAAGGGCATTGTTTTCCAAATGGAAGGCGATGAACCTGTGAAAATAAGGCTGGAAAAGAAAGGCCCTGGTGCGGTAAAAGCATCAGATATAAATTTGACTTCAGAAATTGAGATTATAAATCCAGATGCATATATTGCAACCTTAACTAAGAAAAGCCATTTAAAAGCTGATTTAATATTGGAGAGGGGCAAAGGCTATAGGCTGGCTAGCGAAAATTCAGTTGAGGGGGATGATATAGGTGTTATACCATTAGATACAATTTTTTCCCCTATAAAAAATGTTTCTTTTAAGGTTGAGAATACAAGAGTTGGCCAGATGACTAATTTTGATAAATTAACATTGTTTATAGATACGAACGGTAGCCTAAAACCTGAAGAGGCACTTAGCAAAGCGTCTAAGATAATAAATGATTACATGTCTTTGCTAATTGATCTTTCAGATAAGGCAAATAAAAATGATCCTATATTTGAAGAAGTTCAGGAAGAAGAAGAAAAGCCAGAATACCCCTCCATAGATGAGTTAGAACTTTCAGTAAGGGCTTATAATTGCCTAAAAAGGGAAGGTATAGATACGGTAGAGAAGCTATTGGATTATAGTGAAGATGAGCTTCTTGACATAAGGAATTTTGGCCAAAAATCTATTCAGGAAGTTAAAGATAAAGTAAAAGAATTAGGGCTATCTTTTAAGAGTAAAAAGTAGATCAGGAGAAAATTATTATGGTGATACCAAAAAAAGGAAAAAAGTTTGGTGGAAGTAGCAGTCACCAAAAATCAATGATGGCTAATATGGCTATATCTTTATTTAAAAGCGGAAGGATAAAAACAACGCTGCCCAAGGCTAAGCACTTAAGGGGCTTTATAGATAAGCTGGTAAATATGGCAAAAGAAGACAATCTAGCCTCTAGGAGGAACTGTTTGAGGCTGCTTAAAAATTATAAAGCTGTACAACTATTATTTAATGAAGTAGCGCCAAGATTATATGAAAGAAGTAGCGGGTTTACCAGAATAATTAAATATAAGAAAAGACTTGGTGATGGCGCGCAGTTAGTTATAATGGAACTTGTTGAATAAAGTGTTGTTTGAAAATGAAAAATTATATGGCTGTTGTTGAATATGACGGAACAGGCTATAGCGGATTTCAAATCCAGCCTGGAGATATTCCTACAATAGCAGGAGAGTTAAAGCGGGTCCTTAGCAGAGTTTTATGCCAGGATATTAATTTTAGTTATTCTGGAAGAACAGATGCTGGGGTTCATGCTCTTTATCAAGTTATAAATTTTAAATTTGGCCAAGAGATCGATCTTTATAAGTTTAAGTGGTCAGTTAATTCCTTATTGCCGGAAAATATAGGTATTAGGAAGATAAATAAAGTTAATAATGAATTTGATGCAAGGAAAAGCGCAAAGCGCAGGGAATATAGTTACTATATTGTAAATGGTAATTTCCAGAGTGTTTTTTTGAAAAAATATAGCATATTGATTGCTAAGGAGCTAGATCTAGAATTAATGGAAAAAGCATGCAAGCTATTTGTTGGGAAGAAAGATTTTAAAGCTTTTAGCAAGGCTTGCGGGGGCAGCAATAATACTGTCAGGATTGTTTATAAGTTTGATTTAATTAAATCTAGCGATAATTTGATTATATTTAATATAGCAGCAGATTCTTTTTTATATAATATGGTTAGAATTATTGTTGCCACTGTTTTAGATTTAGGCATGAAAAATAGAAATATTGAAAGCATTAAACAAGCTTTTAAAAAGAAGGATAGAAAATTGAGCGAAAGGCCTGTTGAGGCAAAAGGATTGTTTCTTACAAAGGTACTTTATTGATTATTGGAGGGTAATTATGGTAGATGCAGGATTAAAAACATATAATGCAAAAAAGGGAGAAATAGATAGAAAATGGTATTTAGTTGATGCCAGCGGTGTAGTTTTGGGCAAGCTTGCAACTGAAATAGCCAAAATAATTAGAGGGAAAAATAAGCCTATTTTTACCCCAAACGTTGATTGTGGTGATTATGTAGTTGTAATAAATGCAGAAAAAATAAAGGTTTCTGGAAAGAAATTGCAGGACAAAAAATATTATAGGCACTCTGGCTATATTGGAAATATGAAGACGGAAACTCTTGGTGAGAAATTAAAGAGGAAACCAGAGGAAGTAATAAGGATAGCAGTTAAGGGGATGCTTCCACATAATAAACTGAACCGGGCAGTAATAAAGAAGCTAAAAGTTTATAAGGGAAGCAAGCATCCACATGAAGCACAGAAACCTGAAAAATTAGATATTTGAGGAGGATAAAAGTTGGTAGATAAGGTTAGCTATAAAGCGACAGGAAAAAGAAAGAATGCAATTGCAAAAGTAGAATTAGTCCCAGGCGATGGGAAAATAATTGCAAATGGCAAGGGATTTGAAGAATATTTCCCAAGGCAGTCCCTTAGGCATGTTATTGTTGAACCATTGAAGTTAACTGGCACTGACAAAGCTTATAACATTATTGTAAATATGCAAGGCGGCGGAATCTCTGCCCAGGCAGATGCATTAAAGCATGGTATTTCTAAAGCATTGCTTGAAATAAATGGAGAGTATAGGCAAATTTTGAAAAAAGCCGGTTTTCTTACCAGGGACTCCCGTGAAAAAGAGAGAAAAAAATATGGCCTTAAGAAAGCAAGAAAAAGGCCACAGTTCTCAAAGAGGTAATATTAGTTATTTGGGTAAATATCCAAGAATATATATAAATTTAGAAAAAATTAAAAATAATGCAAGGTTAATGAGCGGCCGATGTGCTGATTTAGGCATATCGGTCGTTGCTGTTACTAAGAGCATTTTAGGTAATTTAAAGATTGCTGAAACTTTATTAGAATCAGGAATTAGCATGTTTGCTGATAGCAGATTGGATAATTTAGTAAAATTAAGGAAAAAATTCAGAAAAGATCAATTAATGCAGTTAAGGACTCCAATGTTGAGTGAAACTGATAAAATGGTAGAAACATGCGGTATGAGCATGAGCACGAATTTTAGGTCGGTAGAAAAGATGGAAAAATATTGTAAGAAAATTAAAAAAGAGCATAAAATTATAATTATGTTAGATATAGATGATGAAAGGGAAGGCTTGCTTCCAGGGGAAGTTTTGCCTTTTTGCAGA
The DNA here is from genome assembly GCA_018399435.1 of Actinomycetota bacterium. Lineage (GTDB taxonomy): Bacteria > Actinomycetota > Humimicrobiia > Humimicrobiales > Humimicrobiaceae > M55B165. The sequence continues at coordinate 7,754 of JAGYOJ010000017.1, forward strand.
AAGATAAAAGAGAATTGCAGGTTTGTAAAAATCTATGGCTTGGGGACAAATGCAAGATGCATATCTGAAAAAGAGCCAGAGAGAAGCAGCTTGTTTGCATTAGTAAATGTTAAAAATATTATTAAAAGAGAGCTGGGGATAGATATTAATATATTGTCAGGCGGCAATTCAAGCTTATGGAATTTAATAGATGAAAATAAAATTCCAAAAGAGATAAACCAGGCAAGAATAGGTGAAGCAATATTTATAGGGAATGAGACTATTAACTATTCTGCAATAGAAGGGGCATATCAGGACTGCTTTATATTAGAAGCAGAAGTAATTGAGGTAAAAAAAGACAAAAGGAAAGCAATTCTGGGTTTGGGGCTACAAGATATTAACATGAAAGATATGTCGCCAGTGGATAAGAATATAAAAATTATTAGCCAGAGCAGTGACCATAGTATTGTGGGTATTGAAAAAAAAGGAGAAAGAATTATGTTTAGCATAGGCGACAAAATTTCTTTTAATATTAAATATTTTGGCCTATTATCTTGTATGACCTCACCTTTTGTTAAAAAAATTTTTATAAAGAATTAGATATATGAAATATTTAAGGAAATTATTTGTCACAAATGTGATAAGAGGTGTAGATAAAAAATTAACTGCAGGCATTGCATTAAATGTTGGGTATGCAGGAGCAGAACAATTGAATACAATAATTATTGAGAAGCCCGGGATTTCCAGTTATTTTGTAGGGAATGCCTATCGATTAAAATAAAGATAAATAATTTTTGGAGGATTTATGTGTGGAATTGTAGCATATATTGGCAAAAAGAATTGTAAAAAGATACTTATTAATGGTTTAAAAAGGCTTGAGTATAGGGGATATGATTCAGCAGGCATTTCATTTTTGAACAATAGCTCAGGCGCATGCAGGATGAAGGTAGTAAAAGAAGCCGGTAAGATAAAAGAGCTTGAGGAAGAACTGAAAAATATTAAAGCTGATGGGCATTGTGGTATTGGCCATACCAGATGGGCAACACATGGCGAGCCTACAAGAATTAATGCACACCCCCACAGTGACTGTACAGGCAATATTTCAGTTGTCCATAATGGAATTATAGAAAATTTTCAAGAAATAAAGAAAGAGTTGAAAAGAAAAGGGCATAAATTTGTTTCCCAGACAGACACAGAGGTTCTTCCCCATCTTTTAGAAGAATACAATAGCGGCGACCTACTTGTGGCTATGCAAAAATTAGTAAAAAAGATAAAAGGTTCGGGCGCAATTGTTGCTATTTCATCTGAAAATTCAAATGAAATTATTGGCGCAAGGCTGGCAAGCCCTTTAATAGTTGGGGTTTCAAAAAATGGCAATTTTCTTGCTTCCGATATGCCTGCAGTATTAGAGCATACTAGGAATTTTATTATTATAAATGATTATGAAACTGTAAGGCTTAAAAAAAATTCAGTAGAAATTTATGACAAAGAAGGTAAATTAGTAGAAAGGGAATCCTTTAAAGTTAATTGGAGCATATCAAATGCAGAAAAAAGTGGATACCCTGATTTCATGCTAAAAGAAATTTTTGAACAGCCCCGTGGCGTTAAAGAAACCATGAGGGGAAGGCTTGCTAATGGGAATCTAAATTTTGATGAGATTAATTTATCTAAAGAACAGATAAAAAACCTGGATAAAATTCAAATTATTGCTTGCGGGACATCTTACCATGCTGCACTTGCAGGAAAGCAATTAATAGAAAAATGGGCAAAAATTCCAGTTGAGGTTGATTATGGCTCAGAATATAGGTACAGGGATCCAATAGTTGAGGATAATTGCTTATTTATCGCAATTACACAATCAGGGGAAACAATTGATACCCTTTCCGCTATACGCGAGTCAAGGAATAAAGGGGCAAAAGTGGTTGCTATTACAAACATAGTAGGAAGTACAGTGGCAAGGGAATCAGATTCTGTAATTTATACTCATGCTGGACCTGAAATAGGGGTTTGCGCAACCAAAACATTTACTGCCCAGATTATTGTTATGTACCTCATGGCATTGTATTTTGCAAAGATAAGGGCAATCATAGGACAGGATTTTTATGAAAAAGTTATTGAAGAACTTGAATTTATACCTAATAAGATCCAGGATATTTTAAACAGGGCAGAGCAAATAAAAGAAATTGCCAATCAAACCTATAAATTCAGGTGTTTCTTGTTTTTGGGGAGAATTTATGGTTTGCCCATGGCTTTAGAAGGAGCTCTAAAATTAAAGGAAATAAGTTATATACATGCAGAGGGTTATCCTGCAGGAGAAATGAAGCACGGGCCCATAGCATTGACTGATAAAAAAACAGTGGTAGTTGGAATAATGCCCGAGGGAGAGGTTTATGAAAAACTGTTAAGCAATATACAGGAAGTAAAAGCAAGGAAGGCCACCATTTTCTCAATTGTTACAAAAGGGGATAACAAAATTGGCCAATATGTACATTATTATTTTGAGATTCCTAAAACAATGGAGGAAATTTCCGGTATCTTGTCTATAATTCCCCTGCAGCTTTATTCTTATTACATTGCGAAGAATTTAAACCGCGATGTTGACCAACCCAGAAATTTAGCAAAAAGTGTCACTGTGGAGTAATATTGCCTATTTATTTAACTGGCGTTGATTTAATAGAGGTTAATAGAATAAAAAAGGCTATCAGCAATTCTGAAGGGTTTTTACATAAAGTTTTTACTGAAAATGAGATTTATTATTGTGAATCAAAAGGAAAGCAGAAATATCCAAGTTACGCATCAAGATTTGCGGCGAAGGAAGCAGTGGCAAAATCATTAGGAGAAGGTTTTGGGAAGATTTTGTCTTTTAGGGAAATAGAAATAAAAAATAAAGCTAGCAGGCAGCCTTTCGTAGTATTGCATGGAAAAGCAAAAAAATTAGCAGATAGCTTAAATATTAAAGAGATAAAAATTTCGGTTTCTGCTACAGACAATTATGCAGTGGCATTTTCTATTTCAATTAATTAAGCTTAATTATTATGCCATATTTTTGCTATAATTATTTTAGATTATAAATTAATAGAAAGATATTATGGGTTTAGAAAGAATTTTAAAGGGCAGCAGGATAGCCGAAATTGATAAAAGATGTATAAGCGATGGCATAGATTCTAAATGGCTAATGAACAATGCTGGGAATTGGGTTTCTAAAGTCATAAAAAAAGATTTAAAAAATAGAAAAAGCAAGAATAAAAGTGGCGTTATTATATCTGGTGGAGGCAATAATGGGGGAGACGGTTTTGTTGCAGCTATTGATTTGATAAAAGCGGGGTTTGACATAAAAGTTTTTTACACTGCTCCGGTTGAAAAGCTTAGGGATGATTCTCTGTATTATTTTAACAGGCTTTCCAGCCTGGATAATAAGGTTTTCCAGTTAAATATTGAAAATAAAGAAATTAAAAATATCTTTAGCCAGGCGCTCCATGATTCTTATTTTATAGTTGATGCAATTTTTGGCACGGGCCTTCATGGAAAAGAAATCTATGGCCAAGCTAAAGATATTATAGAAATGATTAATAAAACAGAAGATAAGCTAATTTACTCGGTTGATATTCCTTCAGGCATAGATTCTGATAATGGAATGATTTTAGGAACTGCTGTAAAAGCCTATAAAACCATTACTTTTGGATGTAAAAAACTGGGTCTTGTTAATTTCCCTGGGGCTGAATATGCGGGAAAAGTAAAAGCTGTAGATATTGGGATACCTGAAAAATATTTTAATGAATATGAAGACATCTTCGAGGCTAAGCTAGATTGGGTTTGTGATAATTTGCCTGAACGCAAGCCTTGGGCTTATAAGCATAAAGTTGGCAAGCTTTTAGTAATAGCAGGATCGGTTGGGCTAACCGGGGCTGCTTCTATGGCCTGTTTTTCTGCCATGAGATCTGGAGCGGGGCTTGTAACGCTAGTTTGCCCATGGGAATTAAATAATATATTTGAACAAAAGTTAACTGAAGTCATGACTTATCCGGTTGAGCAAACGGATGAAATATCCATACATTACAGCAGCTTGGAAAAAATTATTAATTTATCTAAAAATTTTGATGCATTAGCAATAGGCCCTGGAATATCTAAAAATTTGAGTACTTTACGCCTGGTAAGAGAAATTTTAAAAAATGTCAAAAAGCCAACAGTTTTAGATGCAGATGGCCTGGCTGCGCTGTATAGCCCAAGGGAAGCAGGGAAAGATGAAGATTTTGATTTGTCTCATGTAATAATTACTCCCCATGCAGGAGAATTATCTGTAATATTGGGAAGGGATAAAATTAGATTAGACCAAAGATATGATATTAACATTGAGGCGGCAAAAAAATATAATTTTATTTCAGTTTTAAAAGGCGCAAGAACTTTAATTACAAAACCTGATTCTACAACTTTTGTAAATGCTACAGGAGATTGGGCTTTGGCAACTGCTGGAACAGGAGATATTTTAACTGGAATAATAGGATCTTTTCTAGCCCAGGGGGTAGATAAATTTGAAAGCGCAATTTGCGGCGCATATATTCATGGGATGGCTTCTGATATAATTTCAAAAAATACATCAAAAACTTCAATGATTGCAACAGATTTGCTTGAGGGCATTAAAAAAACTTTTTTAAAATTAGAAAGAATGAAATATAAGGGGTAAAAAAATGGCAGAATTAGTGGCAAAAGAAATAATGAATAAAAATGTAATAACCATAAGCAAGGATGCTTCTATAGAAGAATTATCAGAAATTCTTTTAAAAAATAATATTAGCGGTATGCCTGTAGTTGATGAAGAGGATAATATGATTGGGATAGTAACAGAAGGGGATATAATTGTTCAGGACACTGATTTACATTTTCCTAGATACTTCAGGCTTTTAGACAGCATAATATATTTGGAGAGCCTCTCTAAATTTAAAAAGAATTTAAAGAAACATCTTGCTACCAAAGTAGAAGACATAATGACTGAGGAAGTAATCGTTGTAGAAGAAAACACAACTGTAAGCGATATAGCAAATTTGATGACTGAAAAAAATATCAATAGGGTTCCAGTTATTGATGAAAATAAGAATTTAGTGGGAATTATAACTAGGGCGGATATAGTTAAATCAATGACTAAAAAGCAATAATTCTATGGATAATAAAATTGAAAGTAGATATGCCTGGGCTGAAATTAACTTAAGTAATCTAGATTACAATTTATCCCAGTTAAAATCTTTATTAAAAGATAATGGGGCAAAAATAATAGCTGTAGTAAAAGCCAATGCTTATGGCCATGGGTCTTTAGAAATTTCAAAAAGAGCCCTTAACGGTGGTGCTTATGGCCTGGGTGTAGCTATTGTAGATGAGGGGATTGCCCTTAGGAATTCCGGGATAAATGAACCAATTTACCTATTAGGTGAAATCCCTGACATTTTAATAGAAAAGGCAATAAAGTATAATTTAACACCTTCAATAAATTCAGTAGAGAAAGCAAGATTAATATCTAAAAAATCTAAATCTTTAGGGAAGAATATAAAATGCCATATAAATATTGATACTGGAATGAATAGAATAGGTATAAATTACAGGGAA
>JAGYOJ010000170.1 GCA_018399435.1 Actinomycetota bacterium
GCATAATGGCAAGTTCTTTTATAGCTAAAGAAATAAGAAAACTTTTGGAAGATAATTGCCTTGATGCTGAAATAATAGAATGCAAAGCTGCAGATATTTTTAAGCTAGGCAAAAATGTTGATATAATTGTTAGTACTAAAAAAATACCGCCAGAAATTTCTATGCCTAGAATTAGTGGAATACCATTTATTACCGGAAATAAAATTGATGACGCAAAAGGAAAGCTATTAGAATTTTTAAAGGATTGATTATGGAAACAAAATTAAAAATTGCTGCTTCGATACTTAACTACGACTTTTATAATCTTTCAAGCCAAATAAAACAAGTAGAAGCCGCCGGAATTGATTTGCTACATCTTGACATAATGGACGGTAATTTTGTCCCTAATATATCTATAGGGCCTGGGGTAGTATCAAGTTTACGAAAAAAGACAGGCCTTTTTTTTGATGTACATTTAATGGTACAGAAACCAGAATCACTTATAGAAAAATTTGTTGAAAGCGGTGCAGATCTTATCACCGTGCATGCTGAAGCCACCTGCCATCTTGATAGGCTATTGTCTATTATTAAAGAATCAAAAATAAAGGCAGGAGTAGCATTAAATCCTTCTACGCCGGTTTGTGTGATTGAAAATGTTTTGCATCTATTAGACCTAGTATTAATCATGACAGTAAATCCTGGATTTGGCGGACAGAAATTTATTTACCCGATGTTAAGAAAAATAAATAATGCTAAAAATATGATTGATAATTACATTAGACGGGAAAAAACAAGAAAGCCAATAGAGATACAGGTAGATGGTGGTATAGGGGAGAAGACAGCACCAGAAGCCTTTAAGGCAGGCGCGAATATTTTAGTTATGGGCACTGCTATATCCAAGTCAAATGACCCGGAGGCTTTTATTAAAAAAATAAGGGAAAATATATCTAAGGCAAAAACCGTGTGATTAATTTTACAGCCCTTTTAAATTAACAGTAATATTGGTGTCATTAATTTTCAAATAATGGAATGCAATTTTACAGTTTATATCAAACTGGCAAAGTTGGCCTAGCCTAGAAGCCGGCCTCCCTTGTTTTTCATTTTTTTTGTTTTTATAAAGATAATTTTATAGCATTTGATTAAAAGCCTTAGAATTGTTTAGTCCTTTAGGTTTCTGGAGACGCCATGGAGCAAGTCTCCGATTCTTTCCAAATGTAGGATAATATCTGCAAATACTACTCCTGATAAAGGCATGCATTCTCCGCTTTGAAGCCTTGTAAGGTGGTTTGCCCTAATTTCTTCAACAATTTTATCTATTTCTTCTTCAATATGGTCACATTCCCTGAATTTATTCTGGTCATCATTTTCCATTCCTATTATAAGGGAATCAAACATTTGTTTTACTTTGTTAAAGGTCCCGGAAAGCTCTTTTTGGGCAATTTGTGAAAAAGCCATTTTATTTTCTTCTTTTACCAATATTAAATACATAATGCTTTCACAGTGATCCGCTGCCCTTTCCAAATCATAAGCACTATGCAGAAATTTAGTAAGCTTGCTTGACAGGGTACTGTTTAGTGGCTTCTGGGAAATTTTTGTCAGATACCGTATTATATCTTCTGTAATGCTGTCAACAGCAGATTCCCTGTCCAATAGTTTTTCCTCTATTATATTATGCCTATTGGTCTCTCTTTCAAAAGCTAAATCCAGCATTTCAGAAGTTATATTGGTAACCCTCCCTAACTCTTTTTTTGATTGTTCCAATGCTATGTCTGGAGTTTGAATTAACCTTTGGTCAAGGAAAAGTGCATTCTTATTTACTGTAATATCTTTGCCAGGGAATATTTTTTTAACTGTTTTTTCAAAAAGGCCTACCATGGGAAATAAAAGGGCAGTAGTTATTACATTAAATCCTGTATGCAGGTTAGCAATCTGGTGGGGAATACTCTTGCCGGTTAATGAAATTATCAAGTCCTGCAGCCTGAATACATAAAGTAAAATCATGAAAATTCCAGTTCCAACAATATTAAAAATTAAATGTGAAAAAGCAGTCCTTTTTGCAGTGATGGTGGTTTTTATGCTAGATATTAAGGCAGTTGAGCATGTGCCAATATTATCGCCTAATAGGACTGGTATTGCTGCTTCTATAGTTATTAATCCCTGGCTGGCCAATGCTATAAGCAGCCCAATAGTGGCCGAGCTGCTTTGAAGCAAGGCAGTTAATACAATGCCGGCCAAAATGCCTAAAAATGGGTTATGGCTAAAAATTAAAAGAAATCTTTTAAATGCCTCATTATCTTTAAGCGGGCCTAAAGCTCCTTTCATGATTGACATGCCTAAAAATAATAAGCCAAGCCCGAGTATAGCCATTCCTATATTTTTATATCTTTTCCTTTTGCCAAAGAAGTAAAAAGCAAATCCTATAATAATTACCGGGAAAGCAAGTAAATCAATTTTAAAGGAAATTATTTGTGCAGTAATAGTAGTGCCAATATTTGCGCCCATTATTATGCCTATAGCTTGCCTGAGGCTTAAAAGGCCAGCGTTTACAAAGCCTACTGTCATAACAGAGGTTGCAGAACTGCTTTGGATTAAAACGGTGGTAAATAAGCCAATAAGCAAAGTAGACCAAGACTTTTTAGCTAAAAAATTTATTATGGATTTAAGTTTATTTGAAGCTAGCTTTTGCAAGCTATTGCTTAACCGGTTAATTCCAAATATAAATAATGACAACCCGGCTATAACTTCAATTATTATTGTAAAATACATATAATTTATTTTACTTTAAAGATTTGGACTATTTTTTATATTATAATAGGGTAGATTTAAAAAAATATCTATATAAAAATTGCAAATGAAAGGAACTATATGAGTATCACAAAAAAACCTAAAAACCTACTGGCTCCCCTTCCTGTAGTATTGGTAACAACAAGGGCAGAAAAGGATAATATAATAGCGCTTTCCTGGGTGGGGACACATGAAAGCAAACCCCCAATGTTAAACATAAATATTTCTAAAGGAAAATATTCCGGGAATATAATAAAGGAGACTAAACAGTTTGGGGTATGTATTCCCAGGGAAGAAAATATAAAGGAAGTTGATATTTGCGGGACAACCCATGGAGATAAAGTTGATAAATTTGATTTAACTGGTTTTACAAAAATAGAATCAGAAAAAATAAATGTACCCTTAATAAAAGAATGCCCCATAAGAATGGAATGCATATTAGAAAAAATAATACCATTTAGCTCCCATGAAATGTTTATAGCAAAAGTAGTTTGCACCAATATTGATGATTCCTATATCACAGACGGTAAAATTAATTATGAAAAAGTTAATATGTTAAGTTATATAGATAATCAGTATTGGAGCTTGGGGAGCAAGAAAGGAAATTTATTTTTTATTGATCTTAATGAAAAGAAAATAAAATCAAAGA
>JAGYOJ010000171.1 GCA_018399435.1 Actinomycetota bacterium
TTGTTTCCATATTTATTTGCAACATTTTCCCTTTCCAAACCATATTCAGGTTCACCAATAAAGAACCCGTTTTTGCCAATATCATCTTTGTATATTTCAATTTTAGAGATACCGGTAGAATTATCTTCACCAGTATTTAATGACCATCCATTAATTACAAAATTCTCCCTGATTTCTTCATGGCTTTTTGGATTATCTATAAAAATCAAAATATTGTAATTTATCTCTAACTCTGATAAATCCTGGCTGCCATTGATATAAAAATTAAGGAATTTTAACCTGCTGTCAACCCATTCCTTAACATAATCTAGTTCTTCATTGAAACCATAGCCATCAATGTATTCATCTTTTAAAGGGTTAGTCCCTACTTTTATAGGAAACTTTTTAAAATTCCTTTCTTGGGCTGATTCTAAAAGAGCCGCATTATCATCTATTAAAGCACAAATATTATCTGTGGAAAATATATTGCCATATAAATCATTCCATCTTTTTTTAAACTTTTCTTGATACCATTCAATTTCTAAAAGCTTGTTTAAAATTTTGTTTGTAAACCAAAGAGTAAGTTCTTGTTTGTAAGTATTTGAAGTCCTCCCAAATGATATATTATAATCCCAGGGTACAAAAAAGAATTTGCTGCCTTCTTTATTATCCCTGCATAAATATCTGTTGCTCTGTATCCCTATCCAATTACCTGTAACTAAAGCATGAAGATGAAAATCAATAACATTATTTATATCTAGCTTTTCAGAAACCTTACCTTTAAATGTTTCATAGGTTGATTTAATGGCAAATTCTCTGATATAGATTAAAGGATCCCAAAATTCACCCTGGTCCGGATTATCTGGATTAGGCTCTTTTTGCAAATAACCTTGAACTTCTGAAAGTTTGTCATATGGCTCTGCATCTTCCCAGGGATTCCACCTTTGCCAGTTAGTAGCCAGGCTGCGGGCTTTGTATACTCCACTGTGCATATCATCTATACTTTTAAAATTTGATAGACCAAGCAAATCCTCGTCAACCCTTTCAGTTAATAGATAAACACCCCTATATTCATTGTTTATGAAAAGTTCTATTATTCTTGTTTGTGATGCATAATCATAGTGTTCTTCATCACGCATTTGGTTAAATAAATCATAAGATAACTTATCCCGCATTAGCATCCGGTCACAAAAACACCCATTAAGGATCCATTTTCTTGCATTGGTCATATCCAATAATTTTCTTTCAAGGTCATATTCTAATTGCTGTTTGAACTTTAGGCTATAAGAATTTTTCTGTGAGAACCTGCTTGACCCTCCCCTAACCTCAATAAGGCTATCGATTATTTCAGTACTATAGTTTGGCAAATCTATACTTGAAAATAATTGCATTCGGCAATCTATTTTAGGGTAATTTAGTATTTTTTCACCATTAGTGTTAATAGTTAATAATGGCACATCCCCTGTTGTAACCCATAAATTATATTCTTTTTCTTCTAAAACTAAAGTTCCATGAAATATGTATTCTATAAAATCATAACTGCCATTAATGATTTGCTGAGAACCATCCTTTAATATTTTTTCTGGGACTGTGATTGAATTTTTGATATTTATAGAAACTTTTTTCAAAAAGTAATCATTATCACTGCAGGTATAAATATATAAGGAATGGAAGCCATTTTTAAAATATAATGTATTGATCTGAATATTAAATCCACAATTTTTAAAATTTGGATTATTAAAATTTTCTGCAACATCCATCCTGGAATAATTATATATTGCCTTGCCAATTAAATTATCTCCACTAATGCCCGGGCCATCAAATATAAAGATGTTTTCAACTCCCGTGTCTTCCTTTTTATTTGAGTTTAATGCCCACCCTGACAGCTCTATAATGCCATTTACAGTTTCTCCCTCTGAGGGCTTATCTATATAAACTTGAATATTGTCATTTTCCTGGCCATCATTTAACAACCATTTGTATTCATTTTCATCAATATCGCTATTTTGCTTCTCTAAATTATATATTCCCAAAGATATAGGCTTTATATAAAGGGGGCCAGAGAAGTTAGTCTTAATATCCTGAATAGTGCTTGATCCCTCAGGAAGGTTGCAAAATATAGTTTTATTTTCTTCGTTTATTAAAGAATAATTATCACCTATTTTAAAATACTTTGGTTTATTTATATAGACATCTAAAAATTCTAGTCTAGTTTTTATAAAATTTTTAATATACTCTATATCTTCTTTATGGGTATAGTTATCCCCATATTTTTTATCAGTAATAGGCCATGCTTTAAAATTCCTTTCTTGTGCATACAAAATATTGCTGCTTTCATTAACAATAATTTTATTTAGGTTCTCTAGGCTTAAATTATCCATTCGCAACTTATTCCATTTATCTGCTAATCTATTCTTGTAGCCTTCATTTTCGTATAGGGCATTAAAAAGTTTAGTTCCATATATAGCATTGCTTGAATCAATCTTAAAGGAATTTTCATTTCTGCCAAAACTTGATAAATAGTGGTCGCCAGGAAAAAAATTAAACTTTTCACCTTCCCCTTTTTTGCGGTATATATACTGATAAGAAGCAAGCTCATTATTTGAACCTGTAAGTAAAAATAATATATGATTGTTTAAAATGCTCTCAATATTTACTTCTTCTTTTAAGGTGTTAAGAGCATTTCCATTCTCAATTTCTCCCATTAGGTTTATTAGCTCTTCTAAAGGCTTAAAATATGGTTGGTCATTTTCATAATCTGGTTCAATTTGGCTAAAACTTTTCTTGCCCCTTGTAAAATCTGCCCTCCAGTTTGAAGCCTCATAAATTACTCCGTGACTGTTTTCGCCGCTTTCATAATTGGATATAGAAAGCATATCCCCATCTACCCTTCTTGCTAATAGATAAAGCCCTTTATAATCATCATTTACATATATTTCAACATACTTGGATTCAGGCGCTTTTGTAGAAGAGATTTGATTAAAAATATCATAAGCTAATTTTTCCCTAATAAAAGAGCGGTCAATGTAGCAGGAGGAAAGTTTGAAACGTTTAGATTTTTCAAAATCAAGTATTGATGGTACAGTGCCTGTAATTGCATCCTCATTAATGTTGAAGCTATAGGAATTTTTTGGAATTTCTGATGAAAAATTTATAAGCTCTATTTGTGAGCCAATATTTGTTTTATTATAAGATGATTTTTTTGAAAGTATATCTATAGTGCAATCTATTTTAGGCTCATCTGGTATTTCGTCTTCAGCTGTTATGGTTATAAGTGGAGTATCTCCAGTTGTTATCCAAAGGTCATACTCAAAATTTGAATTTGAAGATTTTATTATCAATTTGGAATGTGAAATAAATTGCCTAAAATCATAAAATTCCCCATTATTCAAT
>JAGYOJ010000172.1 GCA_018399435.1 Actinomycetota bacterium
TTTATAATATTTTACAGGTTCCATATTTAAATATTTCCTGACAGATATCCATTCTTTATTTTTTTACATACGTATAAAAGATATAAGCTTATCTATAGATATAAAAGTACTGGTAATTTAGTTAAGCTACTCGCCATTTATGGTATAGATATAGCCCCCTGTTTCCCTGTAGTTATCAACTAGTGTAAGCTTGTAAGATTGTAAGCTGTCTTTATCAGATAAAATTACTATGTGCCTGTAGTTATAATTATTTTCTTTGTTAATTTCTTCTATTTCTTCTATTATTTCCTGGTCTTCTTTCTGGGATATATTTATAAATTTTATATCTCTTGGATACAGGTTATATGCAGCCTCAGACATTATATATACCGGTTCGCCCCTTACTAGCATTATGAGGTTTTGGCCGTCGGGCATTTTGAAGTTAAGCCAGGAAAGAAATTTTTCAAAATCATAAAAGCCAAAATATGTACTTGAAAAATCTTTTTCCTTTATCTCTTTATAATATGAGCTAAAGTAGCTTTTAACTGTATTGTATTGCTCCTGTATAAAGTAACAGGAAAAAAATAAAAGTATTGCCACAGCTGATATAACTACAGGATTAATTTTAGATTTTATTTCTTTAAAAATTATAAAATAAAGCAAGGATAGGAGAGATATAAAGATAAAAATTAAGGCTGCTGGAGCCAGGAACCTGTTTATGGAGCTAATAGAAAATGTTTTTTTAAAAAAAAGTTTAACCGCTGAATCAACAGGGAAAAATATTCTCCTGTTAAAGGAGATATTTTTTACCCCTATTTCTATATTATCTACTTCTGGAAGGCTAACTTCTATTTTTTCTACATTGCCAGTTTTTAGCCAGTATTGGTTCTCGCCTATGGGTATATAATAATTATGCAGCATCCCGTCAATATGCATGTCAAATTTTTCTATGTAAAGGGAGCCATCTTGGCCCCAGGCAATAGAGGCCGTGCCTTTAGGGAATTTAACGCTTCCTGTATTTATAGTCTCTATGCTTACAGCCAGGTAATCAGAAAGGCCTGGGTTTATTTTTGGGCTAAAATATAGTTTATCTGTGCTAGATTCTGATATATTTTCATAAAAAAAGGGATATAAAAACAAAAGAAATGCTGCACATAAAATTACAGATATGGCTATAAAAATAATTCTTTTAATTTTAGCTTGCCCCATTGGCAAATATTTAAATGTCTAATTTTTTTATTAGTTTTAATATACCCTCTTCAAAATTAATTGGAGAATATTCAAAATCCCTTCTAGCGTCATCATAAGGATAGGCTTTATCATATTGTAGCCTGTCTATCTGGCCCGTATCAAGCTTGGGTTTTTTGCTAAGCTTTGAATAGATATTAACGAAGAATTTAGAAGGCCCTATGGGCATTTTACGCACCTTAAAATTAATTTTTGTCTTATCTTTTACTATGTCCAGCATCTTATTATAGGTAAGGGGCTCTTTTCCTGGAATTTCATAAGTTTTTCTATAAGTTTTCTCATTTTTTAAAATATTTATAATTGCCTGGGCAATATCTTCAATATAGACTGGCTGTATGAGATTTTCCCCGCTTCCGAAGGTATAGAAATAATTATTTTCTTTTATGAATTTTAGCATTTTGGAAAAATTAGTATCTTTAGGCGATCCATAAATCATAGTTGGCCTTAGGATAGTATAATCAAGCTTTGATTTTTCAATCATTTTTTCTGATTTTAGCTTAGCTTTCTTTTCTTCGTTTTCCTGGGGCACAAGCACTGTAGTAGAGCCAATAAAGATAACCCTATTAAGCTTTGCCCTATTGGCAGCGCCTATAAGGTTTTTAACATAATAGGTGTTTTTTAAATCAGGCAAGTATATTACAGCTTCAGCTTCCTTAATGCTGCTGTAAATTGAATCAAGGCTGTTTAAGTTCCCTGGAGAAATTTCTTTCTCTCCCTTTATCTCTTTTAGTTTTTGCGTATCGCTTCCTGCCCTTACAAAGCATTTGACTTTATGGCCGCTATCCAGTAATTTTTGTAATACTGCCGGGCCCAAGAAATTTGTTGCTCCTATTAGCACTATCATGGTAGCTCCTGTTCTAGAAAAATATATTGTTTGATATAAAATGTTTTTATACTAATATTAATACTATTAACAAAAAGGTCAATTTTTTTTATTATATTTAAGCTAAATTTAGTATATTATAAATGGATAAAAGCTAATTTCTAAATTATGGATATTCTTTCATACATTAAATATTTTTTTGCAGTTGTTTCTCCGGTATTCGTGGGATACATTTTTGCCCATTTTCTCCTTTTAAGGAGAAAGATTTTAGATTTAGAGTATAAAAACCTTTCAGGCAAGTTCTTTATAGCTTTTCTCTCTTATTATATTGGCTCATTTTTTATAGCAATCTTTATGCTGCTTTTAAGCATGTTTGGCCTTGAGCTAAATTTTGACTATATGCTAATCTTTATTTTAGTTTTTTTATCCATTAGCGCTTACCTTTATTTTAGCAAGAGATTCCGCTACCGGGAAAAGATCAGGCTAAAGAAGATGATTAAGGGAACTGTAACTATAGAAGATGACCTGAAGATTAAAAAAGGAAAGGTAGTGACAGATAAAAAGCAAAAAAAATTCCCCTTCCGCCTGGACAGGGGAAAGCTTGGGGATGTTTTATTTGTTATAATTGCAGTTCTTATATTTCTAAATTTTTTAGCGGTGCTTTTCTTTACTTTTCTTTTCCCCATAAGGTTTTGGGATTCAATTGCCTGCTGGTCCCTTAAGGGCAAGGCTTTTTTTATTGACAGCGATATTTTTAATTTCTTTACCAGCCATAATTATGAATTTTCCCATACTTCTTATCCCATATATATTAGCCTGCTGCAAACTTGGATATATACCTGGCTGGGAAGAATTGATGAAAATTTAGTTAAAATTATATTTCCCCTTTTCTACCTTTCCCTTATATTTGTGGTTTACCATTTTTTCAGGGAAAAAATTAACAGGATACTTTCTATTGTTTTTGTCTTTGTCTTATCTGCTATTCCCATAATAGTAGACCATGGCTATATTGAATATAGCAACCTTCTTTTCTCTGTAATACTTGTCATTGCCGTTTACTTCTTTTACCTGTGGAGGGCCAAGAGAAAAATTGGAAGCTATGTAATTTTTTCTGCCGTATTTTTTTCGCTGCTTGGCTTTATAAGGAGCGAAGGGATATTATTTTTAGCATTGTTTTTATTGCTTAATATTATGTTTTTCTTTATGGATTTGTTCAGGCTCAAGCACCATAAAGCTACAATAATTAATTTTTTCTCTTCTTCTATATTAGCCATTGCCCTGCTTGTCCCCTGGTAC
>JAGYOJ010000173.1 GCA_018399435.1 Actinomycetota bacterium
ATTTTTGGAAGTATTTTTTTTGCGATATCTTTATGGAGTAATAATTTCTCTGCCGCATTGCAGACACTCGGCCTCTGGGTTTTTGAATTAACCACAATATCCTCAATAAGGCTATAATCCATGCCATCTATATTGCTATCTATATATACATGGCAATTTCCTATGCCTGTTTCTATTACTGGAACTTTAGAATTTTTAACTACACTGCCAATAAGGTTTTGGCCTCCCCTGGGAATCAGCACATCGACATAATCCCTAAGCTGCATTAGCCTTACCGCATGCTCCCTTTCTGCCTGTGGAATAACCTGGATTATATCTTCAGGGAAACCATTTTCCATTAATGTTTTTCTCATAATTTCAGCCAGCTTAATATTGGTGGATAAGGCAGAAGAGCTCCCCCTGAGTATTACACAATTGCCAGATTTAAGGCACAATACCGAGGCATCAATTGTAACATTAGGCCTTGCCTCATAAATTATGCCTATTACGCCCAGCGGAACCCTAATATTTTTTAAAACAAGTCCATTAGGAAGATTATAGCCGAATATTACTTCCCCTATTGGATCTGTAAATTCTATAACCTGGTTAATGCTGCCGGCTATCTTTTTTATCCTTTTGCTGTCTAGGGTTAGCCTGTCAAGCAGGCTTTCTGATATTCCCTCTTTTTGGGACTTATCTATATCTTTTTTATTTTCCCTTATTATCTCATCTGTATTTTTAACCAAATCTTCTGCAATCTTTGCTAGAACTTTGTTTTTTTCAGAAGTTTTTGCAGTAGATATAAAAGATGTAGCTTTTTTTGCTTTTTTGGCAATATCTAAAACTAAATCACTCATTTTAAACCCCTTAAAACTTTCTAAATAATATAATATAAAGGAAGCAAACTATCAACTTTTAAAAACTGCCATGGAGTCCCTGTGTATTATTTCACAGAAGTCTGTCTTTCCGATTTCATCATCTATTCTCTTTTTGTTTTTTCCCTTTACTTTTAAAAGCTCCTTGCTGGAACAATTGCTAATGCCCTTTGCAATTAATTTATTGTCTATAGAATATATATTAAGCGTATCGTCTTTATTAAAACTTCCATTTACTTTTAAAATTCCCACCGGCAGCAGGCTTTTGCCATTTTCTACAATTGCTTTTTCTGCTCCCTTGTCTACCACGACCGAGCCCTTTGACCTCATGCCAAAAGCAATCCATCTTTTTAAGCTTTTAACCTTTTTTTCCTTCTCTGGCATAAAAAAAGTGCCAGTATCCCCGCCATCCAATATGCTTTTTAATACATTTTTATCCCTGCTGTTTGCTATAACCATGCCTATGCCAGAATAAGAACAAATTTTTGCTGCCGTTATCTTTGACTCCATTCCCCCTGAACCATATATTGAGCCTATCCCTCCTGCCAATTTTTCAATATCTTCTGTAACTTTTTTTACTATAGGCAAGATCCTGGCATCCCTTTTTTTGGGGTGCTTATCATATAATCCCTTGACATCAGAAAGTATAACCAAAAGGTCAGTCTCTATTAAGCTTGCTACAAGCGCAGCCAAAAGATCATTGTCTCCAAACTTTATTTCATCTACTGCTACGCTGTCATTTTCATTAATTATGGGAACTGCCCCCAGCTTCATAAGGTTTTCAATAGTATTCTTTATATTAAGATACTGCTCTCTCCTGGTCGTATCTTCCTGGGTTACAAGTATCTGCCCTACTTTAATATCATTTTCAGCAAGAAGGTCGCCATAAATTCTCATAAGTTCCACCTGGCCAACTGAAGCTGCAGCCTGAAGCATGCTTATGTCTTTAGGCTTTCCGCGGATATTTAAATATTGCAGGCCCGCCGCAATAGCGCCGCTTGATACTACAATGACTTTTATGCCATTATTTAATACGTATTTTAGCTCGCTTACAAATTTCTTTAAATTTGTAATATCTATACCCCCGCCCTTGGCAGTCAGGCTGCTTGAGCCTATTTTTACAACTATGCTTTTTATGCCTTTAAGATATTTTTTTCTTTCCATGATTTTTATTCCTTAAGCTCAAAAACGAGGTTCCCAATTATTACATCCGAGCCTTCTTCTACCCCCAACTTTTTAATCCTGTCCCCAATATGCATTTTCTTAAACCTGTGCATTAAATAATTAAGGGCTTCTTCGTTTTCAAGGTCAGTCATCTGGACCATTCTTTCTAATTTTTTATTTTTTATAATATAATCCTGGCCCTGCCTTTTAACAGTTATTTTATCATCGGCTGCGCCAGTTGTTTTAATATCATAAACAGTTTTCTTTTTAGGTACGGCTTTTTTGGCCTTTCTCGATTTTACCTCTAATACCTTTTTATCCATATAATTTAATAAGTTACCGATTCCCTGACCGGTAATAGAAGAGATAAAGAATATTTGTTTGCTAGCTTTTTTAGCCAAATTATTTTCTAAATTCTCTAATATGCTTTTGTCATTTATAAGGTCTACTTTATTTACAGCAATGATATAATCTTTTTCAGCTAATTCCCTGCGGTATTTCCTTAACTCTTCCCTTAAAACTTTAAAATCATCAACTAAATTCTTATTAAATAAAATTTTCTGGCAGTCCAGCATAAAAACAAGAAGCGAGGTTCTCATTACATGCCTTAAGAATTTATCTCCCATCCCCGTGCCTTTATGCGCTCCTTCTATTAATCCCGGTATATCTGCAATTGTAAAACTCCTGTCACCTACTGCCACTACGCCTAAATTTGGGGTAAGCGTTGTAAAGGGATAATTTGCTATTTTAGGCTTAGCGGCTGTCACTTTGCTAATAAAAGTGGATTTGCCGGCATTTGGAAATCCCACCAGCCCCACATCAGCTAAAAGCCTTAACTCTAAATTAAGCCAAAGTTCGGCAACCTTTTCCCCTTTTTCTGCAAATGCGGGAAACCTCCGGGCATGTGAAGTAAAGCTAGCATTACCCCTGCCGCCTCTCCCTCCTTCAGCTAATAATATCTGGCTTCCATCTTCGGAAAGGTCCGCAATCTTTTTCGCGCCTTGCCTTTTAATAATAGTACCTACAGGTACATCTATAATCAGGTTGCTGCCATCTTTTCCCTTCCTGTTATTGGGCTCGCCGCTTCTCCCATTTTCTGCTTTAAAATGGACTTTTTTCTTAAATTTATACAAGGTGCTTAACTGGCTGGTAGCTTTCATATATATATCTCCGCCTTTACCTCCATTGCCCCCGCTAGCAATTTTTTTTCTTTTCTCTTTTAAATTATGGAAACTGACCAGGCCGTTTCCGCCATCGCCAGCCTTTATA
>JAGYOJ010000174.1 GCA_018399435.1 Actinomycetota bacterium
CAGACTAATATATCTTTTTATAATAAATTTAGGGAAGATACAAAAGTACTTATACCCCAGCCATATAGCAAAGATAATTTTTTTAAGCCCGGGACAGATCTGGTTGTTTTTCCTGAAACAGTTTTATGGGGTTCTTTAGAAAGGGATAAAAATAGAAGTTTTAGTAAATGGGCTGGCAAAATATTTAAAGAAGAAGATCTCTATCTTCTAATGGGCCAGATCCTCTGGGATGAGCAAAAAAACTATTATAACTCTGTAATGCTATACTCCCCAGAATTAAAAACCTTAGGCAGGTATAATAAAATACACCCACTGCCTTATGCTGAGTATATGCCTTATCCACACATATTAGGTTTTTTAAAGTTTTTAAATATTGCAAAATTAAACATAACTCCTGACAGGGATTTTTCAATTATTAATTATCCTGGGAAAGGCCAGATTGGCTCAAATATTTGTTTTGAATCTACATTGCCTATTATCTCAAAAACATTCAGAAAAAATTGTACAGATGTAATATTTGTTTTAACTGATGATGCTGGATTTAGGGGAAGCCTTGCATCCTGGCACCATGTAATTTTTTCAACCGTAAGGGCTGTTGAATGCAGCAGTTATGTAGTGCATAGCAGCAATTTAGGGGTATCAGCTGTTATAGACCCATTAGGAAGGATTAAGCTAAAGACAGATTTAGGGATTAAAGATGTATTTTATTCTGAAGTTTATTTTATAGAAAAGAAATCAATCTATGCTAAGATAGGGAATTTATTTCTCTATATGTATTTTGGGTTTTCTATAATTTATTTAATTTATTATTTACTTAAGAAAAACATATTAAAGTAGATATTGCAATACATCCCATTATGTTATAATAAAAAAAAATTACAACACTTCTAAATTTTTTACTAAAAGGTAAATTATGTTAAGCAGAAAAAAATATATTTATTTGGCAATTATTGCATTTGTTTGCTTATTAAGCATGGCTTTAACATGTAACCAGTGTGAAGCTGAAAAAGATGAAGAAGAAAAAATTGATGTTGGAATTGGAGAAACAGCTACAGCTGAAGAAGAGCTAGCCGAAGAAGAATCTTCCACTGAAGAAAATGATGATGGCGGAAAGGTAGAGCCCACTATTAATTTAGAAATATATGAAGGCCCTACTTCTGCCCCTGAGGGCATATGTTTTTACAGGGTCGAAGCACTTGTAACCGGTAATCCTGAACCGGAGGTAGATTTTTCTAAAGATGATAGCAATGGATCCTGGGGACCTAAAAAAGCACAAGTAAACTTAACCAGGGGTGAAACATATACTTTAAAAGCTACTGCAACAAACTCTGAAGGTGTTGCAGAAGATAGCATAACATTAAGTTGGGATTGTAATGGGGAAAGTGATGAGGAGGAAAATATAAGCAGTCCTATAAGCAGCGCCAATAATTATCCTAAAATTATAGAGATAAGAGTTTCTAATGCTAATATAGCTGTTAGTGAAGCTATAGAAGTAGAAGCTATCGCAGAAGACCCTGACGGTGATAGCCTGAGCTATAAATGGATTGCCAGTGAAGGCTCATTTGAAGATAAAAATGCAAAACGCACAAAATACATTGCGCCTAATAAACCGGGGAGCCATGTTATTGTAGCACAGGTATTTGATGGAAATGGGGGCGTTGATACTGAAAGCAAAACCATAAAGGTAGGGAAAGATTGAGGCAAATATTAGCCAAAACATATTCTTCTTGAATAACTATATAGAAAAAAGATATTAGCTCTTTAAATGTCTTCATGACCTACTGGAATTATATAAAGGGGAGTGTATTCTTTGGGTAACTTAAGCAAATTTAGCAGACAAGTATTATCAAATGCTCCTACTGTAACAGCACCCAGCCCTAATGCAGTTGCCTGGAGAAGTATGTTCTGGGCGGAATGCCCTGCTTCCATATATACATATTTTATACCTCTTTGCCCGTATTTTTTAGTAGTCCTTTCATTTACTGAAGTTATAATTATATTTAAAGGGGCTTCTTCAATAAATTCTTGTAAAAGGCCGCATTGCATTAATTCTATCCTTAAATCTTTGCTATCCAATTTTTCTAGTTTATGCCCTTCTGGAATATAGTGAAATAAGCCATCTTCCTTAACAATGAATAGTTCTAAGGGATATAATGCTCCAGCACTAGGTGCCGCCCTGAATCCTGTAAGCTTGCTAGTTATACCTTGTGCGGCCCAGAGTATCTGGGAAATTTGCTTCATAGTTAATTCCTTTTCTTTAAAATTTCTAACAGATCTCCTATTTTTTATGGCTTTTTCTAAGCTATTATTGCTTTCTATTTGCGGTTCCGGAAGCATTATTTCTTCTCCTTCTATTTTATTTATATCTTCTGGGCTTGAAAAACGGTTAGACAGGTAGCCTTTCAAATTGTCCATAGTTTTACAAGAGCCTAGGCCAATAATGGAAATTATGATCAATATGATAATTAAGTATTTTTTAATATTTTTCATTATGTCCTAATATATAAATTACTTTATTATTAGTAAACTGGCCAAAATCTCTATAATATTGCCAATAGAGCCAAGGAAATTAAAACCACTTCCTCTTATTTGTTTTTAAAATGCAATTTTTTCGCTTTTTTATTATTATAAAAAATATATTGGGCAAATTAAAGAAACCAAGATAAATGAAAGACATAACCTTTAAGCATAGCTGGGACCTAAACTACAAGGAAGCAGCAGCTATCCAAAAAAAATTAGCCAAACAAATAATCAGGCAAAATAAGGTTAAAAAGATAGATAGAATTGCAGGTATAGATGTGAAATATAAAAGAAAAAGCAATAAACTTTATTGTGCTGTACTTGTATTTAGTTATCCTGAGCTAAATTTAATTGAATCCAAGTCATCAATTGCTGAATCTACCTTCCCTTATATTCCCGGCCTATTAAGCTTCAGGGAAGGGCCAGTAGTTATAGATTGTTTTAATAAAATTAAAAATCTTCCCGACCTTCTTTTCTTCGATGGAAATGGTTACATGCATCCAAGAAGATTTGGCCTAGCTTCACATTTGGGCTTGCTTTTTAACACCCCCTCTATTGGCATTGCAAAATCTAAGCCACTTGGGCAATTTAGCTTTCCCGGGAAGATGAAGGGAAATTATAGTTATGTAATAGATAATGGGAAGATAATAGGTGCGGCAGTAATTACTAGAGACAATACCAAGCCTGTTTTTGTATCCATTGGCCATAAAGTAAACTTAAGTTTTTCTATAAATATATCCCTAAAGCTTTCAAAGTTTAGA
>JAGYOJ010000175.1 GCA_018399435.1 Actinomycetota bacterium
TTTATTTTAAACAAATTAATATATTTTTAAGTGGGAGTAATAAATGTCAAAAAAAATAATTATTGCAATATTTATAATATGCTTAATAATTCCTGCTATTTCAGTAACATCTTCTTGCACTCCAGCTCTTGAATTTGGAGAGTTAGAAATATGCTCTGAAATTGACCAAGAAACTGCAGAGCCAATAAATAAAAAGGAAGCATTCAGCTTAGATGATACTAATTTTTACAGCACAATCAAGGTTTCTGGCGTAAAAGCAGAGGATGATTACAGGTACGCTGTAAAGCAGGTAGGATCAGAAGAAGTTTTATTTGATGAAACAAATAAATATTCAACTGAAGAAACTGGCTATGTGGAAGGATATTTTTACTTGGAATATGAAGGCCAGGAAGGCCAGTTATTTTTAGAGCCCGGGGAATACACGGTAGATTTTTACCATAAGGGAGATTTAATAGACAGCGCTAATTTTGAAGTTTTAAAGCCAGAAGTAAAAATACTTGAAGTTTCATTAGCTAATGAAATTAATGGAGAAACAATGGAACCTGTTAATATTACTGATAAATTTAAGCCAGAAGATGACCTATTTGCTGCAGTTAAGGTAAATAATAATGTAGAAGGGGATTACTTTGAGGCTAAATGTTATTATGAAGAGGGGCTTTTGGCCGAAAAGAAAATAGATATTACTAAAAATTATTTTGATGATAATTATGTAACTTTTACACTTACCAATGAAGATCTTTTTAGCCCAGGGAATTATAGTGTAGAAATCTATTATAATGGCAGCATGCATGGAAAATACGATTTTCAAATTTTAGAGCCTAATAAAGAAGAAGTGGCGGGAGAAAACCCATTTTCAAAAGGAATTATATATTCAAATGAAGAATACAATTTTTTATTTGCTGTTCCAGATGATTGGGCGGTAAATGAAAAACCGGATTCTACAGGCCTGAATATTGAATTAACTTATAAGCCAGAACAAATACCTTTAGGGTATAGCTTTATAGCCAGCAAACAAGAAGAAGCATTGCCTGAAAGTGAATACAGGTTGCACGCTGATGAATTAGCCGAGTCTATAGCATCTGAGCAGGGATGGGAATTAATAGAACAAAATGAAGGTGAATATGTAAATGCAAATGATATAGCTTTCAATGATTATGCTTATAGATATAATGATCCTGAAGGAAGAGAATGGACATTGATTTTTGATTTCTTTAAGGGCAGAGACAGTACATATATATTTTTCGTAATTGCGCTTAAGGAATATTACGATATGGCAATACCTATTTATGAGGGTATAGCTTCTTCTTTTAATTATATAAATTAATTAATTTAGAAAAAAAAATAATCATATTATGACTGCCTAAAAGGCAGTCATTTTTAATTTAAAACATAGATGGAAAAGGAAATAATGGCAAAGGATTCTATTGTAAATGGTAAAAAACTTAAATGCCTTATATGCGGTTATAAAGAATTTGAAAAAATAAATACAAAGCTTAATAAAAAATGGCTGCCAGCTTTAGATTTAGAATTGTTTAGCAGGAGAGGCATAGCATATATTTCTAAAAATTGCGGTTTTAAGCATGAATTTTTTAAATAATTAGCTTGTTTAATTGGATTAAATTTTTAATATGCTAAACTTTAAATGTTTATTGTTATTTTATATTTTTAATACTTTATGGAAAATAAAAAAATAGAGCTGGTTTGCCCTGCAGGCGGGTGGGACCACCTAAAAGCTGCAATTATTGCTGGAGCAGATGCTGTTTATTTAGGGTATAAAAAATTTGGAGCAAGAGCATATGCTGAAAATTTTGATATAAACATGTTAAAAAAGGCAACAGTTTTTGCCCATAGGATGAAATCTAAGATATACTTGACCTTAAATACCCTGGTTAAGGATAGTGAAATAAAAGAGGTTACGGATTTTTTAAACCAGTATTGGCAAATTTGCCAGGATGGAATAATTATACAGGATTTGGGATTATATAAGCTAATAAGTGACCTTTTCCCCCAGCTAAGATTGCATGCTAGCACACAGCTCAATATACATAATCTTGATTCAGCTAAATTACTTAAGAAAATGGGTTTTAAAAGGGTAGTTCTTGCAAGGGAGATGACATTAAATGAAATAAGCAATATTAGGAAAAATTGTGATATAGAAATTGAAGTTTTCGGCCATGGGTCCCAATGCTATTCATACTCAGGCCAATGCTATTTTAGTTCTTTTATAGGCGGTAGAAGCGGAAACAGGGGTAGGTGCCCACAGCCGTGTAGGATGAAATATAAGCTTTTATATAAAAAAGAGGGCAAATACAGATACAAGGATAAAAATTACCGGTATTATTTAAGCAAGAAAGATTTAAATACTATAAAAATTTTGCCTGAAATTATAAAAAGCGGGGCTGATGCTTTAAAAATTGAAGGCAGGATGAAATCTCCAGAGTATGTGGGGATAGTAACAAAAATATATAGAAAATATATTGATAAATATTATAAGGATCCCCAAAATTATGAGGTGGATGACAAAGATTTATATAAGCTGGAACAAATTTTTTTAAGGGATTCAGGAACTGGTTATTTTAAAAAAAGATATCCAAAAGATATTATTTCTCCAAAAACTTCTGGCAGCATAGGCAATTTTTTAGGCAGGATTTACAAAATTGATTATAGTAGGAGAAAAAAAATAAAGGCTATTTACATTAAAAGTAAATTGCCCTTAAATACTGGAGACTTAATAGAGATTTGGACAAACCATGGAAATGAAAGGATTACTATTAATGGTTTCGAAGAAATTGGCAAAAAAGGCAAAAATACCTTATTTAAAATAAATATAGAAAATAATATAAATGTTAAACAGAATGATAGAATTTTTAAATATTTTGATAAAAAATTAGACGAGGAGGCTAAAAGCCTCTTTATTTATCAGGATAATAGGGTGAAAACTAAAAATAATGGAAATCAAAACTTAAAAGATTATGAAATTAATTATTATATCAACAAACATTTAAATCCTGAAAATAATAAAGAACTTAAAGCAAATAAAAAATTATCAGTAAATGTTTATAATAAAAATTTAATAAAGGAATTAGCAGAAGATGTTAAAAATATAATTTATTTTGGCAATTATGATAAAGATTTAACAGAATTAGGAAAATATTGCATTGATAAGAAGGCAAATCTTTTTTTTAATATTCCAAATATTGCTTATGATTATAAATTTTCTATATTAAAGAAGGAGATAAAAAACTTAAGTTTTTTTATGGTGATCTTGATCTCAGTTAT
>JAGYOJ010000176.1 GCA_018399435.1 Actinomycetota bacterium
AAAAGATCTAAACAAAACGGCGCCCAGGGTTATGGGTGTCCTGGATCCGTTAAAGATAGTCATAGATAATTACCCGGAGGGTAATGAGGAAGAGCTTACTGCAGTAAATAATCCTGAAGACTCTTCTGCAGGTACCCGTAAAGTGCCATTTTCAAAAATATTGTATATTGAAAAACAAGATTTTATGGAAACCCCCCCTAAGAAATTTTACAGGCTTGCTCCCGGCAGGGAAGTGCGCTTGAGATATGCTTATTTTATAAAATGTGTAGATGTAATAAAAGATAAGAATGGAGATATTGAAGAAATTCACTGTACCTATGATCCGGCCACTAAAGGCGGTAATGCGCCTGATGGCAGGAAGGTAAAGGCAACTCTTCATTGGGTTTCAGCAAAACATGCAATTTCTGCTGAAGTAAGGCTATATGAAAATCTTTTCAAAAAAGAAAATCCCCTTGAGGCAGAAGAAGATAAAAATTATATAGATAATTTTAACCATGATTCCTTAAAAATAAATAATATTTGCAAGCTAGAGCCCTCGCTTTTAAAAACTGATTCAGAAAAAATTTACCAATTTGAAAGGATAGGGTATTTTTATGTAGACCCTGATTCCACAGAAAACAAAATTATTTTTAATAGGACTGTAAACCTAAAGGATCAATGGGCAAAGATAAGGAAGCGCAAAAAGAATAATTAAATTATTCTTTGTCTTTAATAGCATATAAGAAAACTATTTATTATTTAAGGTAAAAAAGGCAGGGTCTTTGTCTGGTTCACTCCATATACACTATTATGGTGCAATATTACCCTTTTTATGATGTTTAACCCGGGGCCAGTGCTATATTCACGAAGTTTTTCAAGAAGATAAAATATTTAGGAAATTTTTATAAAGTGTAGCTTATTGAAAAAAGCATAGAAAAATGGCTTATATTACTAATTATTTAACCTTTGAATAAAAAGAGGCAGCATGTTTTAATTTATATAAAGCGGTTTAGATAAAACGGTTTATTAAAGCAGGAGGGAAAACATTAAATAACAATACTTCTAA
The DNA here is from genome assembly GCA_018399435.1 of Actinomycetota bacterium. GTDB lineage: Bacteria > Actinomycetota > Humimicrobiia > Humimicrobiales > Humimicrobiaceae > M55B165. Next base: position 1,046 of record JAGYOJ010000176.1, read on the forward strand.
TTTGGAAAAGCTTTCTAAGGGGAACGGGAGCTTATGTATAATTAAAAATAAATATATTAATGATGCTGGCAGATATGAGGAATGAAATGCTGGAACTTTCTGATAATAAAAAAGAGTATGTAGATGGTCTTTTAAACTTATTAGCAAAATGCTTTAAATAAAAATAAAAAAAGTCAGCATATATAAATGAAATTATTGAATTTTTAGATCAAATTTAATCAATATAGGAAAAAGGGGGTAGCAGTGAAAAAAGGTAATGTATTATTGTTAATTGAAGACTTATTTGAAGATGTGGAAGCAGTTTATCCATATTATAGATTATTGGAAGAAGGATATGAGGTTAATATTGTAGGGCCAGAAGCCAATAAAGAATATAAAGGTAAAAAGGGTTTAAGTTTAAAATCTGACATGGCAGTAGATGAAGCAAATTTAGATAATGTTGATTGCATGATAATTCCGGGAGGCTATGCGCCTGATAGGATGAGAAGGAATAAAAATATGGTGAATTTAGTAAAAGAGGCTTTAAATAGCTGTAAAGTAATTGGGTCTATTTGCCATGGTCCCTGGATGTTGGCTGAAGCAGATATAATAAAAGGAAGAAAGGTAACCGGATTTTTCTCTATATCTACAGATTTAAAAAACGCAGGTGCAGAATATTTAGACCAAGAAGTAGTCGTAGATGATAATATTATAACTTCAAGAAATCCTGGAGATTTGCCTATATTCTGTAAGAGTATAATTGCGCTTTTAGAAGCTTATTAAGCAATGTAGTTATAAAAACTTTTTATAAACAAATTAGTTTTATTTAAGTATTCATAGAGCTTATTGTTTTGAGGTTTTAAACTTTTTTTATGCTTTAATATAAAAGCTTTATTTATTAAATTTATTTTTTTTACTGGGATTATAAAGAAAACATAATTTTAAAGGACTAGCATGAATATTTTATATTCTACTTTTTTAAATTTTAACAATTTTTTTTTAAAAATTTGGTTTCTATAATTATTTCAGCTACTGTGGTAAATTTTTATATAGCAATTAAAAAAAATGAAAGGCAAGAATGGGCAATAAAAGCAATGTATTTTTTTTAGATATTAATAAAAAGGCAAACAGGCATCTAATGGATAGCCTGGAAAAGGCTTTAGATGGAACCAAGTTATTAAAAAAAATAAGCAATAGCGATAAAACTGCAATTAAGATACATTTTGGGGAAAGAGGAAATTCTTCATATATAAGGCCTGTCTTTGTAAGAAAAATTGTTGAAAAAATAAAGGAATACGGGGGTGTCCCATTTTTAACCGATAGTAACACTCTATACCACCGTAAAAGGCATAATGCTATAGACCACATGATAACTGCTGCCACTAATGGATTTACATTTGAAAGCACGGGAGCTCCAATAATTATTGCTGATGGGCTTACTGGAAAAGATTATGAAATAATAAAAATTGGCGGTAAACATTTAAAAGAGCTTTATATAGCCAGTTCTATATATAACTCAGATTTCATAGTAGCCGTTTCACATTTTACTGCACATCCACTTGGGGGCTTTGGCGGTGCAATTAAAAATATAGCAATGGGCGGTTCTGCTGTAAGGGGGAAATTCCAACAGCACTCGGAATTTGTGCCTGGCCTAAAAAAAGAGCTATGCAAACTTTGTGGAAGCTGCATTGAGGCATGCAATTATAATGCAATAAGAAAAGGTAAGGATAGCATTTATTTTATTTCTGAAAATTGTGTAGGATGCGGGGAATGTATTACAGAATGTAATTATGGGGCAATCCATCCCAAGTTTAAAAAAGAGGTAAAAAAATTACAGGAAAAAATGATTGAGTATTTAATGGGCATTAAAAAACAAAAAAATAATAAAATGATTTATATTAATTTTCTAATGAACATTACTCCTCATTGTGATTGCACATCTTTTTCAGAAACTGCATTTGTGCCCGATATAGGCATTTTATTTTCCAATGATCCAATAGCAATTGATAAGGCTTCTGTGGATTTAGTAAATTCATCACCGTTTAACCCCCAAAGCACTTTCTATCAGGAAGGTAATTCTATAGATAAATTTAGAGCTATTAATAAAGAAACTGATTGGAATTATCAAATTGATTATGGTGTTAAATTGGGCTTGGGGAATAAGTCATACAAACTTTCTAGAATATAAATTATATTCAGGCTTATATAATTTGGTAGAAGGTTT
>JAGYOJ010000177.1 GCA_018399435.1 Actinomycetota bacterium
AAATGCTGTGATTTGATAAAAATATAATTGGTTTAGTTTACATATTAATACATTTTATAAAATATGGTATTAGTGTAGAAAAAAAGGGAGGCAATAACCATGATTAACGTGGAAGGGCTATACCATTCTTATTCTAATGATGATAACTTTGCAGTAAATAATGTAAATTTTAAAGTATCTAAAGGGGAAATCTTTGGATTTTTAGGGCCTTCAGGGGCAGGCAAATCGACAACCCAGGGTATTTTAACTGGGCTATTAAAGCTACAGAAGGGTAATGTTTCTGTAGCAGGATACGATATTAGAAACATATCAAGGAAAATGTTTAACAGTATTGGCCTTTCATTTGAGCAGTCTAATGTTTACAGTAAAATGACAGCGTTAGAAAACTTAAAATTCTACAGTAAATTATTTGATGTAGAAACATATGACCCTTTTAAATTAATAGAAATGGTAGGCTTAAAGGGAAAAGAAAATATTAGAACAGGGGAATTTTCAAAAGGGATGAAGCACCGGCTCACTTTTGCCAGATCCATGATTAATAATCCAAGCATGTGGTTTCTTGATGAACCCACTACAGGCCTTGACCCGGCAATAGCTGCTGATATTAAAAATATAATAAGAGAGCGCAATGACAAAGGGGCAACCGTATTTTTAACTACCCATAATATGTTTATTGCTGATGAGCTATGCGACAGGGTAGCATTTATTGTGGATGGGGAGATAAAACTTATAGATTCACCCAAGAATTTAAAACTCCAATATGGTAAAAAACTAGTAGAAATTGAATATGAGGAGGATGGCAATGTAAAAAAACAAACTTTTTCTACCATAATCCAGAAAGATAAAAATTTTTTAAATAAAATAATCGCTGATAGGAAAATACTTACTATGCATACAAAGGAAGCAACACTGGAAGAAATCTTTATAAAAGTCACCGGAAGGGGGCTTGTTTAGTATGAAATTGCTAAGCAGCTTTAAAAAAGAACTTATTTTAGCCTCAAGAGGGTTTTACTTTTATATAGAGTTAGTTTTTGCCCTGGTAATTTTAGCAATATTATTATTTGCTATCCCGGTAAATTTTAGCAGAACTTCTGTAGAGTATATTCATTTAAATTTGCCCCAGCAAGGGATAGATATGTTTAAAAACCGTATACTAGAAGAGGATTTAGACGAAGATTTAGAAACTGTAGGGATAGAAGCAGGCGGCAAAATATTTAATGCAGAACTTATGGTAACAGATGAAGAAGAAATCTATTTTCTCAAAAGCGAAGATGCTGTCCGGACACTCGCAGATGAAAAGAGAGCCATAGGCGCTGTTATTGAATTAAATGAGGATGACCAGCTTTATTATAAATATTATCTGCAAGGTTATGAATCAACACGCTTAAAGAACCTAATATCCATATTACATAATGAAAACACCGATACCTTAATGCAAAGTATTGAAAACCAGGATGTGCGCCCACTTTCTACAGGGTATGAGCCCTTAAATGACAGGGAAAATACTATTCCTCCCCTGATTGTATTTAGCGGCAGCCTGATGGGAATGTTTATTATGGCTTCTTATATATTCCTGGATAAAAAAGAAGGCGTTATAGAGGCATATGCTCTAACAGCTTCTTCTATATGGGAGTATTTAATGAGTAAGATACTTGTAATTTTGCTTACATCTGTTATTTCAGGATTAATTATTATTATGCCAGTTATGGGATTTAAAATAAACTATGGGTTATTGCTGCTATTGCTCATTACAACAGGATTTTTTGCATCTTCATTAGGCCTGCTGGTTGCAAGCTTTTATAATACTATTATTAAAGCTTTTGGCGTAATTTATTTTTTGATTATCTTAATGGCAGTTCCAGGAATAGCATATTTTATTCCAGGCTGGGATCCTTTCTGGGTTAAATTAATACCCTCATATCCAATGCTCCAAGCTTTTAAGGAAATTATTTTGCCAAAGGGTGATAATTTATATGCATTAATTGCCAGCGCTGGTTTCCTGGCAGGAGGTATATTACTTTTTGTTATCACAAATTTCCGGTTCAAAAAAACACTAAGGGTATAAGGTGGAAATAATGATATTAAGAAAAATATGGATTATCTTTTCCAGGGATTTAATGGTAAACATGCGGGAGTTTATGACAGTATACATTATAATTATCCCTTTGCTAATGGCTGTGGGGATTAATTTTCTTTCTCCAAGCATTAATGAAACAAGTCTAAATTTGGCTTTAATAGAAAATGAAAATCCCAAACAGGCTTCTTACTTTAATGACTTTGCCCATGTAGAATTATTAAGCGGTAAGCAACAAATAGAAGAGAGAGTAATGGCCAGGGACGATGTTATTGGAATTCTTCCCAAAGAAGAAGGCTACTATATTATGACCCAGGGAAATGAGCCACAGTCAATACTTGAATATGCTAAACTTTTAAATGTTTTATATGAATCAGATGTCCAATTAGAAGATGCGAGATCAGAAATAATAGAATTTGGCAGAAATGTTCCCCCATTAAAAAAGACTTTAATAAACATACTATTGCTTTTAAATTCTATGCTCGCAGGGATGCTTATTGCCATGAATATATTAGAAGAAAAAGTAGACCGTACCGTAAGCGCTATAAACGTAACGCCAACGCCAAGAAGTGCATTTATTTTTGGTAAAGGCCTTATGGGCATGTTTGCCGCACTTTTCTCATCTATTGCATGCCTTTTTATTACAGGTTTTTATGATATCAATTTGGGCCAGGCTGTATTAGTCATATTTTCTTTAACAATATTAAGCCTGCTTATTGGGTTTATCCAGGGTTTAAACAGCACTGATGTTATGGAAGCAGCAGGCAGCGTTAAGCTTATGTTCTTGCCAATGGCTGGCTCTATAGCAGGATATGAACTTGTTACAGGAAACTGGCAAATATTTTTCTACTGGTCACCCTTTTACTGGGCATATAGGTCAAATGACATGATACTTTCAAAAAGCGGCACATGGGCCCAGCTAATACTTTCTGTAGCTATTATATTGGTTATATGCGGATTAGCATATGCATTTATAGCTCCCAGAATAAGGGAAAAGCTACAGTAAGTTTAGCATAGAGAATTGGATTTAGATATCTTACTTTAGAATGCCTGTTTTTAATTATTAAAACTGGCGGAGAGAGAGGGATTCGAACCCTCGAGGCAACTTGCGCCGCCCACACGCTTTCCAAG
>JAGYOJ010000178.1 GCA_018399435.1 Actinomycetota bacterium
GATTTTATTATATTTTATATAAAATTATCCACTTATTGAAGCAATAAATTATTCCCATTCCGGGCTTAAGATTGCGCTATTTTAATAATATTAAATTGGTAAAAATTAAAGGTATATTGTGTAGGGTGATTTGCCGCATTAATTAGCAAATATTAACAGCGCCAAAGCTTTTTATATAAACTCTGGCACAGCAGTAAATGATTAAACCTTATTTACTAATAACCAGAATTTTAAAGTTAACTTTACTGATTCTATGAATTCTTCAAAATTAATTGGTTTTTGTACAAAGCTGTTTGCCCCTAGCTGGTAGCTTTTTATAATATCCTCCCTGTTGTTAGAAGAAGTGAAAACAACAACTGGCACCATCTTAGTATGCTCGCTAGCCCTGATTTGTTTTAAAACCTCAAATCCACTATATTGGGGCAGCTTTAAATCTAATAAGATTAAATCTGGGATAAAGCTAATTTCTTGATTTTTAAATTCTCCTTTAAATAATAAGTAATCCATTGCCTGCTTGCCATTATAAGCCATGAGAACAAAATTAAAATTTATATTGCTTTTTTTAAAAGCTTTCAAGGTCAATCTTGCATCAGTAGTATCATCTTCTATTAATAATATAGTTTTTTTACTCATATCAAACTCCTAAGGTAAAATATATTGTTGTTCCTTTATTTCTCTCGCTTTCAATCCATATTTTTCCTTTATGGATATTAACTACTTTTTTAGCTGTTGCCAATCCTATTCCGCTACCTTTGATTTTTTTATCTTCATGAGCTTTTTCAAAAGGCTTAAAAACTTTATTTGCAAACTGCATGTCCATACCAATTCCATTATCTTTTATGTAATATATTATTTTATCCCCTTGATATTTGTTTTTAAATTCTATTTTAGAATCTGCATTATCATTTGTAAACTTTAATGAATTCTCTAGCAAATTAGTTAGGAGTATATAAATTAGGCTTTTGTCAGCCTTCATAATCATCCCCGGATATGCTAGAAATTCAACTTTTTTATCCTTGTATTGTTCTTTTAGCTCTTCAAATATTTCTTTTGCCATTTTGCTAACATTGAATTTATTATAATTAATCTTTATTGTTGAAATTTGAGAAATTTTTAAAATATCATTAATTATCTGGGACATTTTTTTAACAGAATCTCTAATATTTTTTAAAAACTTATTTCCTTCGCTATCTAAATTTTGGCTATATTCATCTTGTAGAGAATAGCTATAGCCATCTATTCTTCTTAAAGGCCCCTTTAGGTCATGCGATAAAGTATATGCAAATGATTTAAGGTCTTTATTTATTAATTCTAATTTATGGGACTTATCTTCTAACAAATCTCTGCTTCTTTTTAGCCTCCTGAATAACAAATCATAGGGTTTTTTTAAGCCAGTTTCTATTAGTGCCTTATATACTAAAAAGAATGAAATTATTTTAAAAAGATGGCCTAATAAATTAAATAGGCTGTAAACATCCCTGTAAAGGGTAAAAAATATTTCTCCAATTGCTGTTATAATGATAGAAGAAATTAATAAGGTTATTACTCTTTTACTAAATTCAGCCTTGAACCTGAAAAGCAAAAATATGGAAGAGATTAATAATGCAATTATAATATATTCACTAATAATTTTAAACATTGTAAGTTCTGTCCCCGTATAACACACTGGGAAAATATTCCAATAAAAAATAGATAATAATATTATTAAGGTTGAAATAAGATAAAATAATAATTCAAAATGATACTTTAACTTTCTCCTTATAAATAATGGGGCAACAAGTAATGTGATAGCTTCCAAAAATCTTGCAGATATCCAAAGTTGTGTTGAAACATTAGCCCCATAGACAATAATATTCATGCCTTTATAAGATAATGTATGCATTAGGTCTAAAAAAGCTATAAATAAATAGCCGACCCCTATAAAAATTAGGTAGTTGTTATCTATAAATTGCCTTGAGTTCCAAGCAATAATAAAAATTGCAAAACCAATTACTATGCTAAATATTTCTGCAAGAGTATGAAAAAGCAGGTAATTATAAATAGTTAAGGATAAAAATATAGCAAGGAACAATACAAAAAAAACTATATCAATATTATTTATAAAAGCAGTTATTTTATTCTTTTGCATTATTTTTTACCATTATTTTAAAGGTTACCGTACCCCCGCCTGTATAGCTGCAGGGATCAAGGCACTGCACATAGGCTGAATCTCTGCCATTAGAAGATAATCCTAATTTTTTTGGTTCTACATTATTGCTTAATGCAACATAATAAGGGAGTATTGAAGCCAGTGAATGCATACAAATAAAATCTTTTTTTAAAGGCTTTAGTTTATAGCCATCTTCTATGACAAATCTGTCATTGACTTCATAAACAGGGCATTTACCTTTAATTTTTATAACTTTTATTACTAAATACATATATCTACAATTATATATTTATTTAACCTATTTTTAAATTATTATTCCTATTTTTTAGGGGTTTAGATGCTTTTGCTTATAAAAAGTATAGAAAAATAAGCTACTATAACTATGTTAAAATGAGGTTAAAAAATAATTTTAGGTTCATGCCCTTATAAGGCTAGCATTAACCGCCTTTTTACTATTTAATATATAATTAGAAAAAGGCACCATAAAGATGCCTTTTAATTATAATAAAGATTAACTATTTTACCTGGTCTTTTAAGCTTTTTCCAGGAGTAAATTTTGGAACATCTCTTGCAGCAATTTTAATTTTTTCTCCAGTTTGAGGATTTTGCCCAACTCTTTCCTTACGGTGTGAGGTTTGGAAAGTTCCGAAACCAACCAGTGAAACCTTTTCACCCTTTATTAGCGCTTCTGTTATAACATCAGTTGTAGCGTCAATAATCTCTTTTACGTCTTTTTTGGTTAATCCAGTTTTTTCCTTGACTAACTCTACTAATTCAGTCTTATTCATTTTTAACTATCCTCCCATAATTTTATTTAACTTGAAATCCTTTTATTATTTTTGTAATATCAATTTACTTTTAAGTAGTTATTACCATTATATATGTTTTCAGAAAATATTAAATTATTTTTTTAATTTTTTTTAAATTATTTATAGAAAGGATAAAAAAATAAAGGATGATGGGATAGAATAACATTACACTGTTCCCGAACTGCTTCCCGGAGGATTTCTTTTGTTATATCCAAACAGAGTAATATTTTTGAAA
>JAGYOJ010000179.1 GCA_018399435.1 Actinomycetota bacterium
ATGCTGAGCATATGGGCATGGGGACAACACTTACTGCCTGTTATATAAAAGAGGATACAGCCTATATTGGCCATATTGGAGACAGCAGGCTGTATTTAAAAAGAAATAGTAACCTAAAATTAAGAACTGAAGACCATACTGTCGTTTGGGAATTATATAAAAATGGAAAAATAACTTATGAAGAAATATTTTCGCATCCCCAAAATAATATTTTAACTAATGTTATAGGTACAAGTGGTAAAATAAGGATTGATGTTTTTGAAATGGGGGTTCAGGAAGGCGATATAATTATGTTATGTTCAGATGGCTTAAATTCTATGCTGCAAGATAAGATAATAAATAAAGTAATGGACAATAAAAAAACAGCTGAACAAATTTGTAATAAGCTTGTCAGCCTTGCCAAACAAAAAGGCGGGCATGATAATATCACAATCATTGTAATAAAAATTTAAGGACAAAATTTTATGCCTACAAATGGTGATTTAATTTCAGGCCGTTATGAGATAATTAAAAAAATTGCCAGTGGCGGAATGGCTGACATATATCTTGGGCAAGACATCAAACTTAAAAGAAAAGTTGCAATAAAAATACTTTCAGAAAATTTTTCTAATAACAAGTCATTTGTAGCTAGATTTAAAAGGGAAGCGCAAATACTTGCAAGATTAAACCACCAAAATATAGTTTCAGTTTATGACTGGGGAAATTTTGATGGCTACTACTTTATATGCATGGAATATATTGAAGGCTTAAGCTTAAAAGAGATAATTGAAAGAAAGGGAATAATTAATCCAAGACTTGCTGCAAAATATGCAATAGGAATTTGTGGAGCTTTAGAAGTTGCACATAGCAATAATTTAATCCATAGGGACATAAAGCCGCAGAATATACTAATCACTAAAGAAAATATTGTAAAAGTTACTGATTTTGGAATTGCTAAATCAGTAGTAGATGATGCGACAAAAACAATAAACATTATTGGGACAGCAAGCTATATATCACCTGAACAGGCAAGCGGTAAAAATATAGACTGCAGGACAGATATATATTCAGTTGGGGTAGTATTGTATGAAATGCTAACAGCAGATATACCGTTTAGAGGCGAAAACTCAATTGAGATAAGCTTAAAACATATAAATGAAAAACCTGTAAAGCCTTCAGCGCTAGTAGACTCTATAATGCCTGACATTGAAAGGATAGTGCTTCATTGTTTAGAAAAAAATCCAGAAAATAGATATCCTTCAATTTCAAATTTAAAAAAGGACTTACAAAATTTCCTTTATAACAAAAAGCTTTTAATTTATAAGCACAAAGAAAAGAAAAGAATTAAAAATTCTATATTAAGGCCAATTTTTAAAGGATTCAATATTTTAAATGTAATAACTTTTATAATTATTTTAGCTTTAGTTTTTTTAACTATATTCTATTCAGTAAAATATTATAATTTAAAAGGACCCAAACCAGTAACAGTGCCTTCCATGGAAAACATAGATTACCAAAAGGCTTTAAAATTAGCTGGCTATATGGACCTAAATTTGGTTAGAAGCAGAGAAGAATATAGCCAAGAATTAGAAAAGAATGTAATTATTGACCAGGAACCAGAAGAGGGAAACAAGGTTTATGGCGGAACTGATATTAAAGTAGTAGTAAGCAAGGGTCCTGAAAAAGAAACTATAAAAATGCCAAACCTTATTGGATTAGACCTTGAATATGCTAGAAGCATAGTAGAAAAAGAGGATATTAAAATAGGGGAAATAGAAGAAAAATATTCAGATTACAGCAAGAATATAATTATTGGCCAAAACCCTGAGTTTAACCAAGAAGTAGAGGCTAATAGCAAAATTGATGTAATTATTAGCCTTGGCAGTGAAAAAATAACAATTCCAAATATTGTAGGTGCTGACTATTTATATGCTAAGTCCCATCTGCAATCATTAAGCCTTTCAATAAATTATGAACCTGTTTTTAATAATAATTATCCGGCAGGCACAATTGTAGAAATTATTCCAGCCCCAGGCTCAGAAATTGAAAAGAATACGGTGGTAAATATAAAAGTTTCCACTAGCCAGGAAATGGTAATTCTTCCGGATCTAAGGCAAGTGGACCTTAATAGGGCAATATCTATGCTAGATTCTTTAGGCATCAAGTATATAACCAGAAATATTGAAGCATCCTATTCTGTCCAAAAAGGCTTAGTGCTTGAGCAATTCCCGGAAGCTGGTAAATATGTATTGCCTGAGTCTGAAGTCATATTATTTGTCGGAAGCTGAATTTTTAAAATACCCTATTTTTTCAAATTTTTCTGCACGTTTAGCTTTTAACTCTGCTCCTGGCACACCCTCTAATTTTTTTAATGCAATATTTATATTTTTCTTAAGTATTTTTACCATTCTTTTAGAATCATTTTGTGCACCTCCTAATGGCTCGTGCACAATTTTATCTATTACTCCCAGCCTATATAGGTCTTTTGAGTTAATCTTTAAAGCCCTTGCTGCTAATTTTGTGCCTGTAGGATCTTTCCAAAGAATAGCAGCGCAACCTTCAGGGGAAATAACTGAATAAGTAGAATTTTCAAGCATTAATATATAATTTCCAATAGCCAGTGCTAATGCTCCCCCGCTTCCGCCTTCACCTATAAGTATTGATATTGTAGGGACTTTGAGCTTAAACATTTTTAGTATTGAGTTTGCTATTGCGCTTGCCTGGCCATCATCTTCTGCCTCGATTCCAGGATAAGCTCCTCCTGTATCAATAAAAGTTATAACTGGAAAACCGAACCTATCAGCTAAATCCATAATTCTTTGGGATTTACGGAAACCCTGGGGGGACCCCATTCCAAAATTATGTTTTACCCTTTCTTTTATATTTTTTCCTTTTATATGGCCAACAATTGCAATAGTTTTCCCGTTCATTTTCCCCAAACCTGTTATTATTGATTTATCATCGCTATCTAGCCTGTCTCCAGATAGCTCTATGAATTCATCAAAGATGCCCTTTATGTAATCTAAGGTCTGTGGCCTATCTTCATGCCTTGAAAGCTGTACAACTTTCCAGGCTTTTATTGCTTCTTTTTCTACCCGCTTGTAATTTTCCAATTTTTTAATTAATTTTTTTTCAGCATCTTTAAAATGCATTCCTGAAAATAAATTAAGCCTTTTAAGTTTTTCTAATTTAGAAAAAGATTTTATAATTT
>JAGYOJ010000018.1 GCA_018399435.1 Actinomycetota bacterium
CCCTTGCAGGTGCAATAAGCATGCTATTTTCAAAGGATTTAAGGGAAGATGCTGAATGGTTAAAAGAATTTGTAGAGCATAAAAAGCCTAATGAGGTAGAGGGAGATAATTTTCAATATGAAGTAGCGGATAATATGTATTTTAATAAATAGTAATTTGTAATTATAAAGCTTTTAGGCTAATTATTATTTTCGTTTTTGTTAATTGGACTAGCTTTTGTGATAGATTTGAAAATCGATATATAACTTTATTTAGAACTATGCTATATTATCTATAGTTTATTTTATAATTTAATTTTTCTGCTTTTCAAGGGAATCCAGTGAAAATCTGGAACGGTCCCGCCACTGTGATTGGGTGAGTACTCTTTATAAAGCCACTGGTTATTACCGGGAAGGCAAAGGGTAATGTCCTAAAAGTCAGGAGACCTGTTAAGCAAAACAAATATTACATAACTTCGGTTGAAAGGGAGTAATTTTTTATTTTAAGAATCGAAACTCCCTAGCAGGGGGTTTTTTTAATTATAAGGAAAATTTATTAATTGAAAAGATTATCAAATATGATATTTTAGGTGGGTTTATGCAGGATATAAAAAGGACCATAAAATATTTGCTCATACTTATTTTAGTTCTGTTTTTCTTGATAATTTTTGCATCTTCTATAGGGTCAGCAGACCTCAGTTTTAAAGATACAGCAAAAATATTTGGAAGCTATATTCCAGGGATAAATAATTTTATAAATATTGATAATATACAGCCTCAATATTTTGATATTATTACAAGAATAAGGCTTCCAAGGATTTTTATTTCTATTTTGGTTGGAATTGCCCTTGCCAGTTCTGGCGTTATTTTCCAAGGGATATTCAGGAACCCGATGGCCGACCCTTATATTATTGGAGTTTCTGCTGGCGCGTCATTTGGCGCTACTATAGGAATGCTTGTAGTGACTGGCATTAGGATATTAAATATTTCTTCTGTAAGCCTATTTGCATTTATAGGGGCAGTATCTACGACATTTCTTGTATATAATATATCAAGGGTAAGGAATAAAGTATCAGTTTTAACATTGCTTCTGTCAGGCGTAGCATTAAGCGCGCTTCTAAGTTCTGTTAATTCTTTTATATTAATGTTTGAAGCCCATGATCTTGCAAAAGTAATATTTTGGCTAATGGGGGGCCTGACCTCTGCTAGCTGGCAGCAATTTTTTATAATATGCCCTGTTATTATAATATTTTTAATAATATCTTCGTTTTTCTTAAATGATTTAAATATAATATCTCTGGGGGATGAAAGAGCTACCCAGCTTGGGGTAAATACTGAAAATGTTAAAAGGTTATTGTTAATCCTTGCTTCCTTAATTGCTGCTGCAGCAGTTTCAGTAAGTGGAATTATTGGTTTTGTTGGGCTGATAACTCCCCATATATTAAGGCTTATAGTAGGGCCCGACCATAAAATCTTATATCCAACTTCTGCGGTGGCAGGCGGAATTGTCCTTTTGTTCTCTGACACTATTGCAAGAACCATTCTTTCACCAAGGGAAATTCCAGTTGGGATAATAACATCAATAATTGGAGTTCCATTCTTTCTGTATTTGTTAATTAGATCAAAAAAGAGGATTTTTTAGGTGGATATATTAAAGGTTAAAAATATAAATTTTTCCTATGATGGCATAAAAGTATTAAAAGATGTTAGCTTTGATGTAGAAAAGGGAAATTTTATTTCAATACTGGGGCCAAATGGCTCAGGCAAAAGCACACTCATAAATATAATGAGCAAAGTATTAAAAAAGTTTAATGGAGATATAGTAATTGATGGTAAAAATTTAGCTAAGTTAAAACCAAGGGAAGTTGCAAAGCTAGTTGCGGTAGTTCCCCAGTCTACTAATCCAGGGTTTGATTTTTCTGTAAAGGAATTAGTTTCAATGGGCCGGTACCCTTATTCTAAAAGGTTTGGGACCTTTAGCGGCAAGGATAATAAATTTATTGATAATATAATGATAAGAACCAGGATAAAGGGTTTTGCTGAAAAAAAATATAATGAATTATCAGGGGGAGAAAAACAGAGGGTAATAATTGCGCAGGCTCTTGTGCAAGACACCCCAATAATTTTATTAGATGAGCCTACGGCTCATTTGGATATTAGTTTTCAAATTGAACTTCTGGAATTTTTTAATCAATTGAATGTTGTATATGGAAAGACTATAATAGGAATTTTTCATGATATTAACCTTGCCATACAATACAGCAAAAAAGTTTTGTTCTTAAAGGATGGCAAAGTTTTTAAATATGGCAAGACTAGCGAGGTAGTCAATGAAGAAAATATAGAGAGGGTTTTTTCAAGTGAGGTTTATGTTGGCAGAAATCCATTTACAGGAAAAATATATATAAATCCTACATTTAATACAAGCCCCGGGCATGAAGAAAAAACCAGGGATTTAAGAATTCATGTAATTGGAGGCGGCGGCGCTGCATCCCCTATTATCAATAAATTATATAATAAGGGCTATATCGTCTCTTGCGGGGTTGTTAATAATTTAGATACTGATTTATCCACTTGCGAAACTTTGGGAATCCCTTATGTTAGTGAAGCGCCCTTTTCGCCTATTAGCATTTATGCACAAAATAAAAATCTAGAATTCATAAATTCAAGCGATATGGTAATACTTCCTCCAATAGAGTTTGGAAATGGTAATTTTTCTAATTTAGTGTCTATAAAAGAAGCTTTAGAAAAAGGGAAAAAAGTAATAGTTATAGATAGTGAAAATATTAAAAAAAGGGACCATACGGATGGGAAAGCTGTAAATCTTTATAATAAAATAATTAGCAAAGGGGCAAAAATACTAAAATCCGGGGAAAATATTATGCAAGTTTTGGAGGCGGCCCATGGCAAGTAAAAGCATAATGGTCCAGGGTACAGGATCGCATGTAGGAAAGAGTATAGCGGTAGCGGCAATTTGCAGGATTTTAAAGCAGGACGGGTATAGCGTTTGCCCTTTTAAAGCCCAAAATATGGCTTTAAATTCATTTGTTACTGCAGATGGAAAAGAAATGGGGAGGGCCCAGGTTATGCAGGCAGAAGCATCTGGCCTTTCTCCAGAAGTATTTATGAACCCTATCCTTATAAAACCTGTAGAGGATACCAGGGCTCAGATAATATTTATGGGGGAAGTTGTAAAAAATATGACTGCTGCCGAGTATGATAAAAAGAAATCTAATTTTTTAAAGAAAATTGGAGAAATTATTACCAGTTTAAAGAAAAGGTTTGATTATGTAGTTATTGAAGGTGCTGGAAGCCCTGCAGAAATTAACCTCTTGGAAAATGATATTGTTAATATGAGTGTTGCAGAAATTTCAAATTCCCCGGTGATACTTTTAGGGGATATAGATAAAGGCGGCATTTTTGCAAGCTTTTATGGAACAGTAAAAATACTTCCAAAAAAATACCAAAAATTAATAAAGGCCTTAATGATAAATAAATTTAGGGGCGATATTAATTTGCTTAAGCCGGGTATTGATTGGATAGAAAATAAATTGGGCATCCCGGTGCTGGGGACAATACCTTATTATAATAATATAATAATAGATGAAGAAGATTCAGTTAATATTGAGAGGGAGTCTAAAAAGAGAAAAAATTTTGCTGATAATAAATTAAATATTGCTGTGCTGTACCTTCCCCATATTTCTAATTTTACAGATTTTAACTGCCTGGAAATTGAAGAAGATATAAATTTATTATATATAAAAGCCCTAAACGATTTAATAAATTTCAGGCCAGACTTAATTATAATACCAGGAAGCAAGAACACTATAAGCGATCTTCTATACCTGGAGAAATCAGGCTTTATAAAAACCATAAAGAATATGTATAAAAGCGGCGTTTCTGTAATAGGGATATGCGGCGGGTATCAGATGCTTGGAGAAAAAATTATAGATGAACATGGGAGGGAATCTGATATTAGGGAAGCAAATGGCCTGGGGTTTTTTGATATGGAGACAAATTTTTTAGAGAAAAAAAATACCTCACAAGTTAAATTTGGCTATACTGGCGGGGCTATAAAAGTTTTAGGCAGTAATCCTAAAGGCCAAAATAGTTTTACAGGCTATGAAATACATATGGGCATTTCTAAAGTAAAAGATTTTAAAGCAAGAAAATTATTTAAAATAAATAGAAGAAAAAGCAAAAATGTGGATGAAAATGATGGATATATTTTTATAGACAAAAAATTAAAAAACCTGGTAATGGGGACATATATCCATGGCATATTTGATAATTGCCAAATAAGAAAAGAAATTTTAGAAAAAATTGCCAAATTAAATGATCTAAAAATTAATATTGACTCTAATTTAGGCTCATATCATTCTTTTAAACAAAAACAGTATGACAGGTTGGCCGATGTTTTTAGGCAGAATATGGATATGCCCTTATTATATAATATTTTGAATAAATAGTTTAAATAAAGTGTTTTTTTTATTAAAATCAATGTATGGCTCAAGTAAAAAAGGGTTTAATATTAATAAATACAGGAAATGGCAAGGGCAAAACAACCGCAGCATTAGGCCTTGCACTTAGGGCTGCAGGCCATGGATTAAAGGTGCTAATTCTCCAATTTATTAAAGGTCCCTGGAAATCAGGCGAGCTTATTTCTATTAAAAAAATCTCACAAATAGAAATTAAAAGCCTTGGTGCGGGATTCATTAATTTTAAAGATGGCAAGCCAGCCCCGGATAATCTACAAATAAAAAATAGCAAAGATTCTTTCAACTATGCTAAAGAAATTGTAGCAAAAGGTGCACATGACATTATAATATTAGATGAGATATTAAATTTAGTCAGTTACAAATTATTGGATTTAGGGGATTTATTAGATTTATTAAAAAATAAGCCTGAAAAGCTTACAATAGTTTTAACGGGCAATAAGGCCCATAAAAAATTAATTGAAATTGCAGATACTGTTACAGAAATGAAGGCAGTAAAGCATGCATATAATAAAGGAATAAAAGCAATAAAAGGGATAGAATACTAATAGAAAGGAAGACGTAAATATGGAATGCAGTAAACAAGAAAATTTGAATATTTGCAATTGCACTTATGAACCTTGCTCTAGAAAAGGCATATGCTGTGAGTGCATAGCATATCATAGAAAAGCGGGGGAACTTCCAGCCTGTTATTTTGATGAAAAAGCTGAAAAAACCTATGATAGGTCTATCGAAAATTTTATAAGATTAAATAGTTAACCATGGCTTTAGAAAAAGCTTTAGAAATAAAGAACTTATCTGTGAAAATAGGGAATAAAAAGATACTTCAGGATATAAATTTCTCAATTAAAGAAGGAGACTTTTTAATAATTATAGGCCCTAATGGTTCCGGCAAGACTACATTAATAAGATCAGTTTTAAATATAGTTCCCCATGCCGGGCAAGTTTTTATTTTTGGTAAATCAACAAAAAACATTTCTTCACTTAAAGGAATTGTCGGGTATGTCCCCCAAAAATTTGATTTTGACAGGACTTTCCCCATAACCGTATATGAGGCAATAGATATTGCCATAGGAAACAGGATTGGCGATTCTAAAAAGAGAAAGAAAAAAATATTATCAGTTTTAGAGCAAGTTGGCATGGACAGTTATTATAATTACCGTATTGGGTCACTGTCGGGAGGACAAATCCAAAGAGTACTAATAGCTAGGGCAATAGCCAATAACCCTAAAATTATTTTTTTTGATGAGCCTTTAGCAGGAGTTGATGTAAAAGGTGAAAAAACATTTTATGAATTAGTTAATAATTTAAAAAATACAGAAAATCTAACTGTTGTTTTAGTTTCCCATGATGTAACTGTTGTCAATCTTTATGCAGATAAAATAGCTGCATTAAACAGGATACTTGTATCATTTGGCAAACCTGAAGAAGTTTTAACTAAAAGTAATTTTGAGGGCGCCTATGGCAAGGATTTTGGAATATTTAAACACCGCGATTGCTTAGAAAAACCCCAGGAAAAGTTAACTAAAGAGGATATAGAAAGATGCAAATTGTATGGAGAATAGCATGCTAGAGTTTATGCAATACCCTTTCATGCAGAGAGCTTTAATATCGGGGACAGTAATAGGGGTAATTTGTTCCTTTATTGGAGTTTTTGTTATTCTTAATAAGATGTCTTTTTTTGCAAATGCAGTAGCCCATTCTTCCTTGGCAGGCATAGCCATAGGCTTTTTTATGGGCTTAAATCCCATGGTAACTGCTGTAATTTTTGGGGTAATTGTAGGAATACTGGTAGCATTTTTAAAAAATAGGAGCGTTCTTTCAGTAGATACTATAATTGGCATATTTTTGCCTTCTTCTATGGCTATAGGAATATTAGTTATATCGCTAATTGAAGGCTATAAGCCTGATTTGCTTAGCTATTTATTTGGCAATATACTTGCCGTGGACCGGCTTTATTTATACCTATCCTTGGGCCTGGGAGTGCTGGTATTAATACTTCTTGGAATTTTGTTTAGAAGATATATATCAATTACTTTTGACAGAGAGCTTGCAAAAATCCAGGGCATAAATGTTGAGCTATATGATTACTTATTTATAATCTTATTATCAATTACAGTTATAATATCAACTAAAATTGTAGGCATTATATTGGTCAGTGCGCTTGTAGTAATTCCACCAGCCTCTTCTAAAAATATTAGTTCTAATTTTTTCCAGATGGTTGTTTTTTCTATAGTATTTGGCTTTATTAGCAGCACTGTTGGCTTGTTTTTATCCTATTACCTCAATTTAGCTTCCGGGGCTACTATTATAATGGTTAGCGTATTAATATTTTTAATTACTTTTTTCCTTAAGCCAGTATTAAATAGAAAATAAGATATTTATGTTTTATACATCAAATTTTGATACCAGGATTGGAAAACTTTATTACCTGTGGGATAAAAGCTTTAGGGTAATTTTTTTAGGATTGGCTAATAATTACAAAATTTTTTTAGCCGGTAAGGGCAAAGGCCATGATTTTTTGCCTAAAAAATTTCTAAAGCTTGAAAAGGAAGTAAACTTTTACCTTTCCGGGAAATTAAAAAATTTTAGTATTGGCGTAAGCCTTAAAGGCTTTACAGTTTTTCAGAAAAAAGTATTAAAAACCCTAAAGGAAACTAAATATGGACAGAAAGTAAGCTATATGCAATTGGCAGATATGAGCGGTTTTCCAGGCACATATAGGGCTGTTGGAACCTGTATGGCCCATAATCCAACAATGATAATAATCCCCTGCCACAGGGTTATTAAAAGTGATGGCAGCATGGGAAATTTTAGTTCTGGAATAAACTTAAAAAAGATGCTTTTAAAATTAGAGGGAAATGGCTAACCCCAGAAAATATTTTTAGCAGCTTTTAGCGCCTCAATATTTAGTGCATATGACAATGAAATCTCGCAATGTGCAGAATAACCGCAGTCCTTGCATGATATATTTCTGGTCCTGTTTTTAAGGTAACACCCATAATTTATGCTGCCATCTGGATCAATGCTTGAGACTAAAAAGTCAAAGCATTTCCAGCTATTGTCTTTCATTTTCTCTAAACAACTATATGAGTTAAGCACTTTATGGCCAGATTTTTTTAATTTTATTAATTTTTCAAGAACCTTTCTTCTCTGAATTGAATTTAAGCATAAATTTTTTACATCAGGGAAGGGGTAAAAAAACTGTATAGTAATACCAAAAACCTTGTCTTCTAAAAATTTTATTAATTTACCTATTTCAGAATAATTCATGATATTTATGCAAATATTTACTATAATTTTCTTTAAATTTTTATTCTTTTCTATATTGTCAATAATTTTTTCAAAACTTTTTCCCCTAATTTTATCATGCGTACCCTTTAGGCCATCAATGCTTATAAAATAAATATTAGGTTCTGCCTTGGATAAATCTATGGTTGCATTTGTAGTAATACCTACAAAATAAAATAGGGATTTTGCATATTCTACAATCCGGGATATATTATTCCACAACAGGGGTTCACCGCCCTCAAATATCACTATTTTTACACCTTTCTGGGAAAGCTTGTCCAGTATTAATTTAGCCTGGCTAAATTCAAGGGAAGCAGCATTTTTATGCCTCCAGAAAGGGCAGTGGCTGCATTTAAGGTTACAATTATTTGTTAATTTAAAACCGCACAGTAATGGTGTCCTATATTTATCAGATATCCTTGATCTTATGGCATAGCTTAAGAAGTAATTTAGTTGTTTTAGCTTAGGAAAATTATATTTCATGGAGGTATTCTATTATATTAAAAAAAAAGTGTAAAATTCTAAATTGATAATATTACCTTCAAGCTTTATTATATAAGTGGTATTTATTCAAATAAGGAGTTTTATGAGTTTTTTAGATAAGTTAAAAAATTTTTTTGCAGTCCCTGAAGGGCCAGGGGCAAGTTTTATTACTTTTAAGGTAAAATGCAAGCAATGCGGGGAAATAATAGAAGTAAAGGCAAGAAAAACTAGCGATATTTCTAGAATATATACAGAAGAAGGGCCTTCTGGCGCTGCATACTTTTTAAGAAAAGAAATACTTGGAAATAATTGCAGTAATTTAATTTATGTAACTATGTATTTTGGTCCAAATTTTGATATTATTTCAAAGGATATTAGTGGGGGCAGTTTCATAGACTAGGGCTTTAGATAAAAAAATAAATATATGTTAAAATCTTAGGTTGCTTTATTAAAAAAAAATTTAAGGATGGATATCAAAGATTTAAGTGTTATCATTCTTGCTGCAGGCAAAGGCACTAGAATGAAATCTTCCCAACCCAAAGTGTTACACCAAATTTTTGGGAAGCCTATGATTTACTATATATTGAAAACCTGCTTAAGGCTTAGGCCTAAAAATATATTTACGGTTATTGGCTATAAGTCAGAGCTGGTAAAGAGCTATATAGAAAAAAACTTTCCTGACATTATTACTATTTTACAAGAAGAACAATTAGGTACAGGGCATGCGGTAAGCATTACAAAAAAGTTTAAAGCCAAAATGGGTAGGGACATCATAGTCCTAGCAGGCGATTGCCCGCTTTTAACTAATAAAACTTTAGAAAAATTAATAAATAAAAAACACAAAACAAAAAGCGATGCCTCCCTTGTAAGTGCCGACATGGCGGACCCTAAAGGTTATGGCCGCATAATTAAAGACAGCGGGGGAAATGTTAAAGAAATAGTTGAAGAAGCCGATGCCAGCGGTAAGCAAAAATTAATAACTGAGATCAACACTTCCATGTATTGTTTTGATAAAAATACCTTATTCGAGCTTATAACAAAAATAGATTCAGATAATGCCCAGAATGAATATTACTTAACAGATGCTATTAAAAAAGTAGTATTAAAAGGGGGCAAAGTTGCTTCCCATAAGGTAGCTGACTTCTGGGAAGTTTTTGGAATAAATGATAGGGCCCAGTTGGCTAAAGCTGAAAAATTGATGAAAAGCAAGCATAACCAAAAACTTATGAAAGAAGGCGTTACTATAAGGGATCCACAAAACTGTTATATTGACCCAGAGGCTGAAATCGCAAATGATGTTGTAATTGAACCCAACTGCTTTATAAATGGTAAAACAATAATTAAGAAAAATTGCAAGATTGGGCCATTTTGCCAGATTACCGGCTCTAGTATAGGGGAAGGCACAGAAATTAATGCTTCTATAATTATTGGTTCAAAAATTGGTAAAAATAATATTATAGGCCCTTATAGCTATATTAGCCCAAATACAGTTACGGGCAATAAGGTAAAAATTGGCAGGTTTTGTGAAGTTAAAAAAGCAAAGATAGCCGCTGGAAGCAAAGTTTTTCATTTAAGCTATATGGGGGATACAGAAATTGGTTCCGGGGTAAATGTTGGAGCATCTTGTGTAACTGTAAATTATGACGGCTTTAGCAAGCATAAAACTATTATTGAAAATGATGTATCTATTGGGGCTGATACAATACTGATTGCCCCGGTAAGGGTTAAAAGGGGTTCAGTTATTGCTGCAGGTTCAGTTATAACAGGAGATGTTTCTAAAGATTCTTTAGCTGGTGAAGGGGAAAAGCAAATATAGATAATGGAGCTTTAAAATATAGGAAAAGAGGAGAAAATAAATGAGGGATTACCCAACTAATAAGAGGATGATGATTTTTTCTGGTTCTTCAAATATCAATTTATCAAAAAAAATCGCAAAAGCTTTGGATATTAAATTAGGCAAAGTAACCAGGACAAAGTTTAAAAACGGGGAAATATATGTAAAATTTGATGAATCAGTTAGGGGCGCGGATGTTTTTATTGTCCAGACCTGCAGCCAGCCAGTTAATGATTATATAATGGAACTTCTCATAATGATAGATGCTCTTAAAAGGGCATCAGCCGGGATGATTAATGCAGTCATTCCGCATTATGGTTATGCAAGGCAAGACAAAAAAGCTGAAGGCAGGGAGCCAATTACAGCAAAATTGGTTGCAGACCTTCTTTCAACTGCCGGCTTAGATAGATTGATAGTTGTAGATCTCCATACTGCTACCATACAAGGGTTTTTTGACATACCTGTTGACCATATAACAGCCATCCCTATAATAGCTAAATATTTTAGAAAAAAAGATTTAAAAAATGGTGTAATTGTAAGCCCTGATGTTGGAGGGGTAAAAAGGGCAAGCATCCTGGCAAGGCAAATGCATTACCCATTAGCAATTTTTGACAAAAGAAGGCCTGCTCAAAATGTAGCAAAAGTTGAACACCTTGTAGGGGATGTCAAAGGAAGGGACGTTATAATTTTTGATGATATGATAGATACTGGCGGAACTTTAATAGAAGCAATTGAAATGCTTATAAGGGAGGGAGCTAGAAAAGTTTATGCTGCAGCGACCCATCCAATTTTTTCTGATGATGCAATTAGCAGTTTAGAGAGTTCGAAAGCTGAAGAAGTAGTGGTGGTTGATACTTTGCCTATAAATAAGGAATATAGCCCGGAGAGAATTAAAGTGGTGTCAGTGGCCCCACTGCTTGCAAAAACTATAAAAAAAGTTTATTATTGCAAGTCTGTAAGCGAATTATTTAAAGGTGAAAATTTAGTATAAAGGGTAGGTGTAATATTAATGGAAACATTAGAATTATCAGTAGAGCAAAGAGATAAAAAAGAATTGAAAAATAATGCTTCAAGGCGCCTGAGAAGGGCTGATTTTATTCCAGCTGTATTATATGGCCTTAAAAAAGGCCCGGTAAGCATAAAAGTAGATGCAAAGATGCTTAAAGAAATTTTAAGGCAAAAGGGAACATTAAATTTAATTTTTGATATATCTATTAATGGTTCTAAGAAAAAAGAGTCTGTGATATTAAAAGACATACAAAGGGATCCAATTTCCAGGGATTTTTTACATCTTGATTTTCTGAGAATTGAAATGGAAAAAGAAGTTGAAACTTCAGTGCCTCTTGAAATTGTGAACACCGATATTGCTATAGGGGTAAAAGAAGAAGGCGGTGTAATCCAACACAGTTTAAGGGAATTGCATATTTCATGCTTGCCAAAGGATATACCTGGAAGCGTAAAATTTGATATTCAGGAATTAACAATAGGCGATTCTGTAAAAGTTGAAGATCTGGAAGTAGAAGTTGAAGTAAAAATACTTAATGACCCTAATGAAATTGTAGCATCTATTATACATCCTTCTCAATTAATTGAGGAAGAAGAGGAAGAAGAAGAAATAGAAGAAGAACCCGAAATTATTGGAAAGGAAAAGGAAGAAGAAGCTCCTGTTGCAGAAGAAGAAGCAGCAGAGCCCAAAGAAACTTCAAAAGAAGATTAATACTTTTAATCATGTTATTAGTAGTAGGTTTGGGTAATCCGGGAGTAAAATATGCACAAAACAGGCATAATATTGGATTTATGGTAGTCGATGCTTTTGTTGAAAATTTTAGGAGGGCTTCAAGATTCAATAAGTTTAACTCAGAACTAATCCAGTTAAAATATGATAAAAAAATTCTCTTATTGGTTAAGCCTTTAACTTACATGAATAATGCCGGTTCTGCAGTTGCTGCCGTATTATCGAATTATAAAGAAATTGAATCTATAATTATTATCCACGATGACCTTGACATTGAATTTGGGAAAATAAAGCTTAAGGCAAATGGCGGCACTGCAGGGCATAATGGGCTCAAATCTATCGTTGAGGCTATCGGGAACCCTGATTTTGACAGATTGAGAATTGGGATTGGCAGGCCTCCCGGGAGGAAAAAACCCTCAATTTTTGTCCTTGAAGATTTTCCTAAAAATGATAAAGAGGAATTAGAATTTATAAAAATTGATGCAGTTAGAGCATTAAAAGATTATATAGAGCATGGCATTGGCTTTGCGATGAACAAATATAATTAATTTAACCTCCAAGACATTTATACTAAATTAAGCTAATTTGGTGATATTGTGATTTTAAATCTATTTTGCCAGCACAAACAATGGGATGAATTCCTAAAAAAGTTAGAAAGCAAGGGACCATTTGATACAATTATTGATGAAGACGTTTGGCCATTTATTATTGCTGCTATCCACCGCAGCAATTTCTGCCCAACATTAGTAGTTGCTTCAACCCTAGACAGGACAATAGAATTAAGAAAAGAAGTAGCCAATCTAATAAGCAATAAGGTTTACAGCTTTAAAAGCTTGGGAAGCAGCATATTTTTTAAAAATAAGGCTCCGGATATTATAAATATTTCAGAACGTTTGCAAGTTATTAGAAAAATTACTAATTACAATAAAAAATCACCTTTTTTAATTATCTCAAGCATAAATTCTTTTTTAAATTTAATGGATCCAAATAAGCTTGGCAAGGCTAAAGTATTAAATATAGAAAAAGGGGGAAAAATAGATAGAAATAAATTAATATCAAAGCTTGCCCACATGGGTTATGAACGGGTAAATATGGTTTATGATAGAGGGGAATTTAGCGTAAGGGGTTCACTAATAGATATATATGAGCTGACAACTATAAATCCTATAAGAATTGATTTTTTTGGCGATGAGATATCTAATATTTATAGTTTTGATCCTATTAGCCAAAAGGCATTAAAAAAGAAAAGCAAGTTGTCATTATTTCCGAATGTTAACCCTTGGGAGATTAAAGAGGATGGGGAATATATAAGTTTTATTGATTTTTTAAAATCACAGATTAAAAAATTTAATTTAATAATATGCGATCCATTAGAATCCCAAATAAAATTAAAAAGCGATATATTAGAGATAAAGAAAATCAAAAAGAAAACAAG
>JAGYOJ010000180.1 GCA_018399435.1 Actinomycetota bacterium
TTTTACAGAAGAAGCACTGGACAAATATATAAAAAGTGGGGCAGAAGTAGAAAAAATACCCCTGCCTACAGTGCCTGAAATTATAAAATATGTTGATATGGGAAAGGTTGATGAAGGATTAGTACCAATAGAGAATTCTATTGAAGGATCTTTAAATATCACCCAAGATATTTTAACTTTTGAAAGTGAATCAAAAATAATTAGGGAGATTACTATACCAATAAAACATAGCTTAATTGGCAAGAAAGAAATTAAAATAGAAAATATTAAAAATATCATTTCACATCCACATGCAACAGCACAATGCAGGAGCTATTTATCTTCTAATCTTCCCCAGGCAAAAATTATTGCGGCTAATAGTACTGCTGAAGCGGTTAAGAAATTAATTGAAATGGATAATGAAACTGTTGCTATAGGTACTAGCATTGCGGCAAAAATTTATGGCCTTAATATAATTGCTACTGATATAGAAGATAATAAAGAAAATAAAACCCGGTTTGTTTTTATTGGGTCCTATATCCCTCAAAAGACCGGAAATGATAAGACATCACTTGTTTGTTTTCTAAAAAAAGATAAACCAGGCAGCTTGTATAATATACTTAAAGAATTTGCAGAAAGAAGCATAAACCTTACCAGGCTAGAATCAAGGCCGGCTAAAAAAAATTTAGGCGATTATGTTTTTATGATAGATATAGATGGGCACATACATGATGATGAATTATTCCATGCAATTGAAGTGTTAAGGAAAAAAGTTTATATGGTAAAAATATTAGGCTCATATCCAGTTTATAAATTAAATTAGGAAGGCATTAAGTGATTGACTTAGAACTACTTAGAAATAATCCGGAGATAATAAAAGAAGAAATTAAGAAAAGGCAAATGAAAATAGATGTAGATAAAGATATTAAGTTGGATGATGGGAGGAGAAGCTTAATTTTTGAAATTGATGAGCTAAGGGCGAAAAAAAATGAAGCATCCAAAAAAATACCTAAGCTAAAAGGCGAAGAAAAAAATAAATTGATAAGCCAGATGAAAAACCTAAACCAGAGCTTGCAAATATTAGAAGAAAAGTTAAACAAAGTAGAAGAAAAATTCTATGCTAGCCTTGCAAATTATCCTAATATATCAAATTCAAGCACACCTGTAGGAAAAGATGAAAATGATAATGTGGTGGAGTATTTTAAAGGAGAAAAACCTGAATTTAGCTTTGAGCCTAAAAACCATATCCAGCTGGGTACAAGGCTGGATATATTGGATGAGAAGAGGGCGGCTAAAATATCTGGATCAAGATTTGTATTTTTAAAAAGGGATGCAGTGCTTCTTGAATTTGCATTAGTAAGATATGTGCTGGATTTACTTATAGGCAAAGGCTTTATCCTCATGATTCCCCCAACGCTTGTAAAACAAGATGCAATGCATGGTACAGGGTTTTTCCCTGCCGAAAAAACCCAATATTATAAGACGGAGCTGGATGACTTATACTTAATAGGGACTGCAGAAGTTCCTTTATGTGCTTACCATGGAGATGAATTCTTGGATATAGAAGATCTGCCTTTAAAATATGCTGGTTTTTCTTCATGCTTTAGGCGGGAAGCGGGAACTTACGGAAAAGACATGGGTGGAATGTTTAGGGTCCACCAATTTGATAAAGTTGAGATGTTTATATTTTCGAATCCTAGAAATTCATGGGACGATTATGAATATTTAAGGGATACGGTTGAGGAAGTAATTGGCAGCCTGGGGATACATTATAGGATAATGAATATGTGTACTGGCGATATTGGCAATCCTAATGCTAAAAAATATGATCTCGAAGCATGGCTTCCAGGGCAACAAAATTACAGGGAACTGGCTTCATGCAGCCATGATACTGATTACCAGTCTAGAAGACTAAATATAAAGTACAAGGATGGCAAGAAAAAGGATTTTGTGCATACCATGAATAGCACTGCCTGCGCTGTAGGCAGGACTTTGATTGCCATTTATGAGAATTACCAGACAAAAGAGGGAAATATAAAAATACCTGAGGCCCTTGTCCCATATATGAATGGTAAAAAGATTATTTCAGCAGAAGATTAAGATTTTATTTATTATTGAAAACGTGTATAATATGATGCCTGGGAGGGGTGGCAGAGTCTGGTTGATTGCGGCGGTCTTGAAAACCGTTGAGGGTTTTCCTTCCGGGGGTTCAAATCCCTCCCCCTCCGCCAATAAAATTTAAATACACAGTTTTAGTTAATAAAATTTAAGTATTCTTTCTAAATAAAATAAGTATTTCTGCAGTCAAGCTTCCGTATTTAAAAATTTAAAAAAATTATTGCCGCCTATATAATTTAGATAAATTTTTCAAATTAAAGTTCTATTTCCAATTTCAAAACCGCCTTTTAAAATAATATTATATTGATGCCTATAAAAGGAAATATTTCCAATAAAGTATATGGCAGTTTGTTTAAACTTAAATGCCGGATTTATCTTTATTTCTTTTAAAAATTTAAGTACTATTGCAGATAAAAAATATTATCTTATTTTTGATTGGCATTGTTGTGGCAGCATACATGAAGTATTGCCGGAAATGATTAGTGCAGGTATTGATATTTTTGATGTTGTACAATCTTCAGCAAGGGAGATGGATTTGGAAAATATTTACAAGCTTTATGGGCATAAGGTGTGCTTGCGTGTCGGCATGGATGTACAAGACCTTTTAGTCCAAAAAAAGCCTAAAGACGTAAAAGAAGAAGTATTAAAAGTCATTGACCTATGGGGAAAAAGGGGAGGAATTATTTTAGGTCCTTCACATGAATGCATGCCTCGGACACCAGCTGAAAACATAGCTACTATTTATGAAGCTATTAATGGCTATTTTAAAAGATAAATAAAATCTTTTATTGTTTACCTCTTTAGCTTATCCAGTTTTTGCTGGACGTCTAGAATTTTTTCTTGAATCTGGTTTATTTGCTCATTGTACTTTAACTTTGCTTTCCCGGAAGCTGTTTCTGCTTTTTTTCTTAAGTCATTAATTTTCTCATCCAGGCGGTCAATATGATTTTTTAACTTATCTGCTACACTGCTATTCATCTAAATCACCTCATATTTTTTTAATTTAAAGACATTTATTATTGTAGCTACAATCGAGGAATAAATAAATGCTATAAAAATTATATTAAATATT
>JAGYOJ010000181.1 GCA_018399435.1 Actinomycetota bacterium
AGGAAATTATTTTAAGGAACATAACTATTATTTTTTTAATAATTCTTTTACTGGCCGGATGTTCGGCCAATACGGTTAATAAGGAAACAAAGGAGGAACCGCCAGTAGAATTTTTAATAGAGGAATTTAGAACAAGGGTTATACAGGAAATTGGCAAAAATTATGAGGTAAAAGAATTTGACAAAAAGGAAGAACTAGTAAGACATATAAACGAAATAACTACCAGGGATATAGCTGTTAATAAATACTATGAAGAGAAAAATAATAATTTATATATTCTTCCAACAGAAGGGCCAATGTGGATAAATACCAATAAAGATTATCAAGTTGAAAGTCTATCTAAGGAAAAATATAGAATTACACAAACTAATAAAAACCAGCTTTGGGGCGAATATACGGTAAAAATTATAATACAGATGCAAGAAAATAGCTGGATTATAACTGCAATCGATACTAAAAGTAACTAGTTAGTAAATTATTTATGTCTATATCATTTATAACATGATCTACCAGCGGTTTTCTTTCTATTTGTTTTAAACCATCGCCATAAGAGGGTTTTTCTTGTTGGAAGAATACCCCAATTGGTATTTTTCCTCCCATATCTTCTTTTGATTTCTTAAATGCTGAAATTAAATCTTCTTTTTTATGTTCTTTATCAGATTCAAGCTTGTAGATTCTTTCCCGGTACCAATCATAAGTATTTTTTTTATTGAATGTTACGCATGGCTGCAAAACATCAACAAAAGAGAATCCCTTATGTTTTATGGCAGATTCAAAAATATTGGTTAAATATTTGACATCGCCTGAAAATCCCCTGGCTACAAAGGTAGCATTGGATGATAATGCTAATGAAACTGGGTTAATTGGCTCTTCTATTACTCCTAAAGGAGTTGATTTTGTTTTATATCCCTTATCTGATGTAGGCGATGTTTGACCGGTGGTCAAGCCATAAGTCTTGTTATCATGCATTATGTAGGTTATGTCTATATTTCTTCTACAGGAGTGTATAAAATGGTTGCCTCCTATCCCTACGCCATCGCCATCGCCAGCCATGACTATTATATTCAATTTATGATTAGCAAGTTTAGCGCCAGTTGCAATAGGTAGGGCCCTCCCATGCAAAGCATGGAAAGCATAAGTTTTTATAAAATTCGTGGTATTGCCGGAACACCCAATGCCATAAACAATTAAAATTTGGTGGTTTTTTAGACCGAGATTTACAAAAGCTTTTTTAATAGAATTCCAAATTCCAAAATTTCCGCATCCTAGGCACCAGGTCGGCTTCCTTTGTGTATTAAAATCACTGGGTTTTAAATTATTGCTTTTTTTATTCATAAGTACTCCTAATTATAATTGTTCAATTCCTGTGACTATTTCTTCTGGCAAAAATTGCCTACCGCTGTATTTTAATATTTTGCTATTAATTTTAATTCCAGTATTCATCATGATCAATTTTGAAAGCTGGGAAGTTTTATTATTTTCTATAATCACATTTTTATTGCTTTTTTTATTCATTTTTATTACAGGATCTATTAAGAAGGGATAAAGATAAGTAAAATGAACTAAATTTATTTTTTTTCGTTCTTCATTTAAAGTTTTCATAGCTTCAAGAATAGGGCCCTTGGTTGATCCCCAGCTCCAAATTGTGATGTCGGCCTCTTTAGGGCCGTATAATTTTGGATGCGGTATTTCTTTTATTAGTGATTTTACTTTATTAAACCTTTTATCCATCATTTTTTTCCTATTATTGCTATCTTCTTCAGAATAACCATATTCATCGTGTTCATCGGTATTTGCTATATGAATGCCGTCTTGGATACCGATAGTTGTCCTATTAGATATTCCATCTTCTGTAAATTCATACCTTTTGTAACCATCTTTTATATTTTTAGAGTCTTTTATTACCTTACCCCTGTCAACCCTTATTTTATCAGGATCAAATTTGTCATATGAAAAATGGTTTTCTGATAGATATTTGTCTAACATAATAATTACAGGTATTTGATATTTATCTGCAATATTAAATGCTTCCCCCGTCATATAAAAACACTCTTCAGGGTCCCCGGGAGCTAAAACTACTCTCAGGAATTCACCATGTGAAGAATGTATTGCAAAAAGCATATCTCCTTGTTCAGACCAGGTGGGAAGGCCTGTGGCCGGGCCTGGTCTTTGGCACAATACAACTACAACCGGAGTTTCAGTCATTGCGGCTGCGCCCAATCCTTCATTCATTAATGAAAAACCTCCGCCAGAAGTAGCTAACATTGACCTAGCTCCAGCAAAAGATGCGCCAATAGCCATATTGATGACCGCCAGTTCGCTTTCTGCATGCTTTACAACTATATTAAAATCATTTTCAATTTTGGCAAAAGAATGGAGTATTGAAGATGAAGGTGTCATTGGGTATGCAACATAAAATTTACAGCCTGCCCTTACCCCACCTAAAAAAACTGCATCATTGCCAGTTAAAAACATCTTATCCTTTTGTTTCAAGGTTTCTAGATAATAGGGGACAGAATCTTTTAATTTTTCTTTTATGTATTTAAAGCCTAGTTCTGATGCCCTTATATTTAAATTTACAATTTCTTCTCCCTTGCGGGAAAAATTTTCTTTAATTACGGTTCCTAATACATCTATATCATAATCAACTAAAGCCAATGAAGCGCCAAGGGCAACAATATTTCTCATAATATCAGGAGCATTAATTTTTTTTATAATTTGATTAAAGGGAATAGATATGTAATTTATATCTTTTCTGCTTTTTTTAATTTTTTCAAAATTATAATCCTCTTCATCATAAAGTATGTAACCGCCATATGAGAGCTCTTCTTTATGGAGGTCAATTGTTTTTTTATCAAGGGCGACTAATATATTGATATTCTTAGAAATTGAATGTATTTTTTTTGTACTGACTCTAACTATATATGTATTATGGCCTCCCTGGACCAGGGAAGGGTATTCATTGCTATCAACAACGTGGTAACCTTTTTTTGTGAATGTTTTTGCGAACATAAAGCCTGATGACTTAATTCCATGTCCCGCTTCACCCCCAATTTTCCATAATATATTTTCTGCCTTCATCTTATCGCTCCTATCTTTTTAATGTTTGAAATAATATTATCATAAGAATTTTTTTAATAAAATCTATATTTTTTAAAATA
>JAGYOJ010000182.1 GCA_018399435.1 Actinomycetota bacterium
TTACAAAGAAGGCCTGGCTTACATTAATAACCATGCTTTCTTTTTTAGGGTTAAGGTCCACCAGTATGGTGGTCGTAAGCCCTTCTATTATTCCGAATCCGCCACCTATTAGAAATACGGCAAACACATATATATAGATATTTGTGGTAATAAGTGTAGTAATTAAGCCTGCAAAGAAGAAAAAATAACCCAGACAGGTAACCAGTTTACGGCCGTACTTGTCAGAAATTTCCCCTGCTACCAGAGGCATTATCAATAGCCCTGCAAAATGGCTGGTAATAAGAATGCCCTGTAGGGCTGAGGCCATA
Source organism: Actinomycetota bacterium (assembly GCA_018399435.1). Classification (GTDB taxonomy): domain Bacteria; phylum Actinomycetota; class Humimicrobiia; order Humimicrobiales; family Humimicrobiaceae; genus M55B165. Next base: position 309 of record JAGYOJ010000182.1, read on the forward strand.
TTATAGTAATTTCCAATGTCTTCCAGGGCCCTCTGGAATACAGAAAGGTACAACCCTAAAAATATAAAAGAGATATATATGGTTATGTCTACAAGTAATTTCCTTTTAACCATTGAATTAAAATTATATTAAAGAATTAAAATGTGATTCTAACATTTTATCCTTGGAAAAAGTATAATTAAAAACAAAAAGGGGAAAGGTGCTGGCAGGTGACCCTTATCTAAATACGCTGCTGCTATTAATTATTTCATATTTTTTAGGATCATCCCCATCTGCATTCATTGCAGGCAAAATAAAGAAAATGGATATAAGGTACGCTGATTTACAAGAATCTGCTTTTAAATTCCAAGTCTACAATCCCCTAAAAGTCGATATTTTTAAGGATATCGGAGACAAAAATAACCGCTGCTTATGATGCTGGATCATAAAATACACAGTATGGGAAAATAAATAAAAAAAGACCCTTTTAGGTCCATTTTATGACAGGAATATATAATACCGCCCTATAAAAACCCTAGCACAGATGGACACTTCTGCACCAATACTCAGAATTACCCATAATGTTAAGAATTTTTCAAATAATGGAGCCCTCTTTTTTCCATTTCCAAACCTTTCTGGATTATCCTTTTAATACCTCTTCAATTTCTTCTACTGAAGGTATCTTCCCTGAAAACTTGACCTCTCCATCCACAGCAAGTGCCGGGGTAACAGTTACTCCAAAATCAATTATCTTATTTATATCCTTGACCTTTTCAAAATCTGCATCAATTCCCAGGTTTTTTACAGCTTCTCTTGCATTAGCTTCAGTCTTTTTGCATTTGGGACAGCCGGTTCCCAGAATTTGAATCTTCATAAAATTTACTCCTTTCCCTTTAATTTCTCTTTTTACTTACACTTTTTAAAATTAAAATCACCATTAACTTATAATTTAAGAAGTAATCAGGTTAAAAATAAAAATATTAAGTAAAAAAATACCCGAAAGCCATTCCCGTAAAAGTTGCCATAAATATTACCAAAAGTACATAAACTGTAGTTTTTTTAATCCCCATTATTCTCCCAATAACAATCATATTTGGTAGCGACAGTGACGGACCGGCAAGAAGCAGGGTTAAAGCAGGTCCCTTTCCCATTCCCAGCTCCATAAGAGCTTTTACTATGGGAACTTCAGTTAAAGTGGAAAAATACATAAGGGCTCCAAATACAGAAGCTACAAAGTTTGCCCTTATGTTATTTCCTCCTACCCAGGTTTCAACCACGCTCTGTGGAAGAAAATATTTTATAACTCCCGCTATAAATACGCCTGCAATAAGAATGGGAAATATTTGCCATATAAGTTTTCCGGTTTCCTTCATCCAGTCTTTAAGTTCGGCTTTCCTGCATCCCGCTATTATAATTGCTATAAGGACAGCCAGGGCAATTCCTGCATATATCCACATCTTTGCCGCACCAAATATAAGTATGGCAAGAAGGGAGAGGAGAAATACTATACTTATATATTTTGGTTTCTTATAAGTACCGTGCTCATATGCTTTAAAAAACTCCTGATTTTCTTCCAGCTTCTTTCTTCTTTGATCCAGATAACAGACATTACAAGACCTATAACAATTGAAAAAATGACGGCGCCAATTGCTCTTGCTATGCCAAGGTCATATCCAGGAAGCCTTGCGGTATAAACTATTGCCAGAATATTTATTGCAGGCCCTGAATAAAGAAAAGCTATGGCAGGACCAATTCCGGCTCCCCTTTTTCTTATTCCTGCAAAAAGGGGAAGGATAGTACATGAGCATACTGCAAGAATTGCACCGGATACAGATGCAACACTGTATGATAGCCATTTTTTCGCTTTTAAGCCAAATTACTTTAAAATTGCGCCTTTAGAAACAAAAACAGCTATAGCACCTGCAATAAAAAATGCAGGAACAAGACAGGTAAGAACATGTGCTGAAAGATATTCAAGCAGCGCATACCATCCGCTTTTAATTGCTTCGATAAATATCTCCACTTAATATTCCACTTCCCTTAAAAAATCCAGTATATTTTTTTCAATCTTATCACCTGTTTCTCTGAATTTTTTCAGTTTAAACTCATAACTTCCCCCAACAAAAGAAGGATCTTCAATATCCCAGTGAATATATTTTGCTTTGCCTGGAAAAAGCGGGCAGAGTTCTTTTACATTGTCACAAACGGTAATTACATAATCAAAATCCTGATCGGTAAAATTTTCTACACTCTTTGATTTCTGTTTTGATATATCAATACCCTTCTCTGCCATAACTTTTACCGAAAGTGGATTTAGTCCAACTGGAGAAATGCCGGCACTTTTTATATCCCAGTCTTTTTTGTATTCCCTAAAGAAACCCTCTGCCATCTGGCTCCTGCAGGAATTGCCGATACATAAAACCAGTATTCTTTTTCTCCCTTTTATAGATTTGTTCATATCTTACAGACTCCTTAAATTTCCCGGTAAATAATGGTTAAATAATAAAAATAACAAAAATTTATACTCCGCATAATTTTTTACGGTCAACTTTATTTACCCTGCTTTTATCTTTTTTAATCCCATCATCTTCTCTTATCATTGAGAGGATGCTTTCAACTATTTTTTTTATTCCTGTATCAAGATAAGGATTAATTTTATAATTAACCCATTTCCCTTCTTTTCTGAAAATAATTAATTCATTATTTTCAAGAATTTTTAAATGGCTTGATATTGTAGGCTGGGAAAGCCCTATAATTTCCCTTATTTCACAGACACATAAATTATTTCTTTCATTCAGCAAATAAAGAATCCTTATCCTGTTTTCATCAGCCATTGCT
>JAGYOJ010000183.1 GCA_018399435.1 Actinomycetota bacterium
AGAAACAAACTCTTTCATTGCTGCTTCAAGTCCTTTTTGGCCGATATTTTTAAGAATAAAAAAGATAAAATAATCTATATCGGAAAAGCTAAAGACCTAAATAAAAGGGTTAGAAGTTATTTCCAGAAAAGAAATAACAGTGATTTCATTAATTACAAGCCAAGTATTTTTTTTGAAAAAATTAATAAAATAGACTACATAGTTACTGACAGTGAAGTAGAAGCATTAATTCTTGAAAGCAGCTTAATTAAAAAAAATAGGCCCAAATATAATGTAGAGCTTAAAGATGACAAGTCTTATCCATTTATTGCAATTACAGAAAACGAAAAATTCCCCAGGGTTTTTTTAACTAGAAATAGGAATTTAAAAGGGGCCAGATATTTTGGCCCTTACACGAATGTTAGGGCCGCCAGAAAAGTACTAGAAGTTTTAAGGAAGACATTTAAAATTAGGGATTGCAGAAAAAGCAGACCTGGAAAAAATAATAATATGCCCTGCCTTAATTACCATATAAATTTATGCAGTGCTCCCTGTGTTGGGAAAATAAGTGAAGATGATTATAAAAAGAATATTGAGTATATTAACTTGTTTTTAAAAGGCAGGGATAATTCAATTAAAAAGAGAATTATGGATTCTATTGAAAAATTATCCAAAGAAAAAAGATATGAGGAAGCTGCTGAATTAAAGGAAAAACTGGAAAGTATTGGCAAGCTTTACCAGAACCAAAAAATAATTGTAGGGGGAGAAGATACATGGGATATCCTTGGGTTTAGCAAAAAAAATGACATGGCGGCTATAAGTTATTTTTCCTATAGGGCGGGCGAGCTGGCATTAGTTAATAATTTCTTGGTAGACAATATCAATTATATGGAACCGGCAGATATAATTTCTGGTTTCATGCTTAAATATTACAAAGGCATAAATAACATGCCTTCAATTATATATATCCCAATGGAGATATCCGGGATCAGCAGTTTAGAAAAATGGCTAAAAAAAGAAAAAGGCAGAAAAATAAAAGTAAAAGTCCCCAAGTCTGGCGATAAAAAAAGGATCATGGGAATGGCTGGAAGGAATGCTAGCCTGTATCTTGAAAAGAAGAGATTTGAAAAAGATACTGGCCATAGTAAAGCATATAAGGACTTGATAAAGCTCCAAAAAATTTTAAGCTTGAATAGTATTCCGAGAAGGATGGAGTGTTATGATATTTCTAATTTGGGCCAGTCTTTTCCCGTGGGCTCGATGGTTGTTTTTGAAGACGGAAATGCTAAAAAAGAAAATTACAGGCATTTTAAAGTCAAGTATACTAAAGGCCAGGATGACTACAGGATGATTGAAGAAGTATTAAAAAGGCGCCTGAGATATCTAGAGGGGGCTAGCCTGGATATTGAAAATAGTTTTTATATAAAACCAGATTTAATTATTATAGATGGCGGCAAGGGACAATTTAGTACAGCTTCTAATATTTTAAAGGGTCGGGGATTAGAGGATATTGATTTAATAAGCATTGCAAAAAAAGAGGAAAAGGTTTTTTGCGAAAAATACCCCCAGGGCATAAGCTTAAATCTAGATGAAAACTATATGCGGATTATCATTAAAATTAGGGATGAAGCTCATAGATTTGCAGTTACTTACCATAGGAAGCTTAGAGGCAAGCATATGACTTCTTCTATATTTGACCACATAAAAGGGATAGGTGAAAAAAAGAAAAAATATATAATGCAGTCTATAAAAAACACGGATGAGCTTAAAAGCAGTTCCCTTGAAAAATTAATGAATATAAAAGGGATAAACTATAAGGATGCTAAAAATATATATAATTTTCTACATCGATAAGAGAAGGTGTTTTAATTGATAAGGTGGCTTCTAGACTGGTTTATAATGACATTTTCGGTTACAGTTGCCTCTTATCTCTTACCCTTTATATTTATTGTAGGCGATTCTGTATTGGAAAAATTTAAAACTGCTTTTTTAGCAGGATTGCTTCTAGGCTTATTCCATACTTTTATAAAGCCAATAATAAAGTTATTGTCTATTCCTATAAATATATTAACTTTAGGCTTATTTAATATTATCATTAATGCGGGAATATTGTGGGCTGTTGACTATTTTCTTAAAGGCTTAAAGGTAACAGGTTTTTGGGGTTATGTTTGGAGTTCGCTCGTAATTAGTATAATATCAATTGTATTAACAAAAATAATTTATTATCAAAGAAAAAAAGGAGAAAAAAATAAGTAAGTCTAATATTAAGCTAGTAATAATTACCGGTTTGTCTGGGGCAGGGAAAACTGAGGCATTAAATTACTTTGAAGATGGGGGATATTATTGTATCGATAATTTACCTGCCAACCTGCTTCCCAATATTATAGATTTTTTCTCAAACAAAACAAAAAAAATTAATAAAATTGCAGTTGCAATTGATCTTAGAAGCGGATTTTTCTTTGATGAAATTTATAAGTCTATAGATAAGTTGAAGGGAGAAGGCATAAATTGTAAAATACTTTTTCTTGAAGCCTCTAAGAACATTCTGATGAAGAGATATTCCCTTACAAGGAGAAAGCACCCATTAGTGGAAAATGGCAATATTAGCAAGGGGATAGAGTTGGAAATAGAAAAAATGTATAAACTGAGGGAGATTTCAGATGTAGTTATAGATACTACTTCGCTTAATCCAAAAGAATTAAGGATAGCCATTTCTGATAGAATGATGTCTAAATCAGAAAAAAGCAAACTCCTTCAAATATCAGTAGTTTCTTTTGGGTATAAATACGGATTGCCTGAAAATGTTGATTTGGTTATGGATGTTAGGTTCCTGCCTAATCCTTTTTATAATAAAGATTTAAAGTCATTAAATGGCAAAAACAAACAGGTAATAGATTTTGTATTGTCCAGGGAAGAAACTAAAAAGTTCTTGAGGCTTTTTGAGAAAATGCTTGACTTTTTAATACCCAATTATATTGATGAAGGTAAAAGCTATCTTGGCATAGGTATTGGTTGCACAGGGGGAAGGCATCGCTCAGTAGTCATATCGGAAAAAATATATGATTATTTAAAACTTAAAGGATTTCTGGTAGAAATTTCCCATAAGGATATAAAAAGGTAAGTAAA
>JAGYOJ010000184.1 GCA_018399435.1 Actinomycetota bacterium
GGTTTCCCCAATTGAACCTCCAATATTTCCTAAAAAAAGGTCCTTGTATAATTCTATCTTATCTCCCTGGTAAGAAAAACTTGGATTAAGCGGGGTTGCAGCAGTTACCGCATCAACTTTAAATTTAGTGGGAAGTATCCAGGCAGTCATTTCTGTTGGAAAACATACTGCTAAAAAAGCCCTTCCGCCTAAAGCAGGGTTAAAAATATTATGCCCCAGGCCCCCAAAAGCTTCCTTTACAACTGCTATTGCAAAAAATGAGCCGATAACTACCATCCAGATTGGCATTCTAGGCGGGAGCACTAAAGCCAAAAGAATCCCTGTTATTACAGCGCTCCCATCATTAACAAATTTTTTCCGCCTTAATTTTTTTATCACATACTCTGTCAGGACAGCAGTAGCAGTACTAGCAATTATTATATATAGCGCTGGAAGGCCAAAAAAGTAAATGCCGGCACCCATTGGAAAAAGCAATGCGCATACCACTATATACATTAATTTTGTAGTAGAAAATCCCTTCCACAAATGTGGGGAATACGATATTGTTATTTTTCCTTTATCCATTTTTTCTCTTTTTTTATTTCTATAATAATATCTTATTTTTTTTCAGCTAACTTATTTTTCCCTGTTTTAATATAACCTACAATAGGAATATTTGCCGGGCAGACAAAAGAGCATGAGCCGCATTCTATGCAATTATTAATATAATATTCATTGCACTGGCCATATTTATCATTTTTAACAAATTTAGGGTACATTAAAGGCATTAATCCCATTGGGCATACAGAAATACACCTACCGCATTTTATGCAATTTTGCTCCACCTTGTCTATGGCTTCTTTTACCAATATACAATTTGTCCCCTTGGTCACAGGAAAATTAAAATCATTTATTGAAATACCCATCATGGGCCCGCCTAAAATTATTTTGTACTTGTCCCTTTCAACCATTCCGCATGTATCTACCAAGTCAATTATGGGAGTGCCTACCCTAACCAATAAATTTTTTGGTTCCCTAAAAGAGCCTGTAACTGTTACTATTTTTTCAATAAGGGGCTTTCCTTCTATAACAGCTTCTGCAATAGCTTTTGATGTAGCTACATTATTCACGACCACACCTACATCCATCGGGAGGCCCCCTATCGGAACTTCCCTATTTAGAATTGTTTTTATAAGTGTTTTTTCTGCTCCCATAGGATACCTTGATGGAAGGGATATTATATTTACAATATTTTCTAATTTCATATCAATTAATATTTTCTGGAGATTCTCTATAGCGTCTTTCTTATTGTCTTCGATAGCTATATATACTTTTCCTGGATCTAATACTTTCTTTATTATATAAAGCCCTAGTATAACGGTCTGCCCATATTCCATCATAATCCTATGGTCTGAAGTTATAAAAGGCTCACATTCACAACCATTTAAAATAAATGTATCTATATTTTTATCGGGAGGAGGCGACAACTTAACATGAGTAGGAAAGGTTGCCCCGCCAAGGCCAACAATTCCTCCCTCCCTTATTTTCCCTAAAATTTCCTTATTGCTTAACTTATCTATCTTAGAAAAAATGTCATCCCAATTATCTATTTGGCCTATATTGCCAATTCCTTCCAGCTCAACCCAATTGTCTTCGCCATCAGATTTAATAGTTATTGTATCAACTAATTTTCCCGTAACAGGATTCATCAACTGTCCTGTCCTTGATATTTTACCAGATATTGGAGAATGGATTGGGGCAGAAACAAAGCTCTCAGAATCTGCAATTTTTTGTCCGGTTTTAACCTCATCCCTTTTCTTGACTGTTGCTTTACATGGAGCGCCAATATTTTGCTGCAAGGTAATAACTGCTTTTTCGGGAAACGGCAAGGTTTGAATTTCTTCTTCTTCTGTAAATTTATTTTCTGGTAGCTTAACTCCCCTAAAAGCACTCTTCATTCTTATAATACTCATTTCTTTTCCTTAATTTATATATTTTTCAAGGCCCTTTGACCTAAATATATTTCTATTATTATCTATTATCAAAGTCTCTACACCGTCTAATTTATTCACTAGTTCTAACCCTTTTTCAGGTCCTAAAACAAAAATTGATGTAGACAATGCATCTGCATCCATGCCGCTGTTTGAAATCACTGTTGCGCTAATACATTTATTTGCAGAATAACCAGTACGCGGATCAGTTATATGATGTACATCCTTATCCGGGTTAAAATATCTTTCATAATTTCCCGAAGTAGTGATTGCAATATCAGATATTTTAAATACCTCAATTTCCTCATCTTTATTATCGGGATTCTGAAGAGCTACCGTCCAAAAACTGCCATCAGGTTTCTTGCCAATTGCCCTTATATCCCCGCCAGCATTAACCAATGCATGTTTAATTCCTTTATCTTCTAACACTTTAATTGCCTTATCAACTGCATAGCCTTTTGCTATGCCGCCTAAGGTAATTTTCATGCCCTTTCTTTCAAATTCTATTCTATTAACATCAACAGAAATCATATCGGAACCCACTAAAGCTAAAGTTTCATTAACCCTTTTTCCCTGTTCGCTCTCTTCTTCCTCCCATAGGCCAGATTGCCATAATTCTAATATTGGCTGCACTGTTATGTCAAAAGCCCCTTCTGTAAACTCTGTATAATTTTTGGCCTCAGTTATCATTTCATATAATTCAGCTGAAGGATTATCTATATAGCCATTATTATTTAAAAAAGTTGCCTCGCTATCCTCAGAATATATTGAAGCAATATATTCAATCCTTTCCATTTCTACAAAAGCTGAATTAATTGCCGATTGGGCAAATTCTTCATCATCTGCATATACTGAAACACTAATAAAGGTGCCCATCATTTCTCTGGTTAACTGGAATTTATCTAAATCCTTTGCACTGCAGCCGCCACTTAAGATTAGGGATGTTAAAATAGTGATTATTGAAAAGAAAATTACAATATAGAATATCTTATTTGTTAATAATTTCAATCGAAACCGCATTTAGTTTTCTTTCTTTTTTAAAACCAAAACCGATAGCATTCTAACATTTTTTTCCGTTTTGTTTAAAGAAATTTTTAATTATCTGAAATTAATAGCCTGAAACCTATGCCGAA
>JAGYOJ010000185.1 GCA_018399435.1 Actinomycetota bacterium
AAATCCTTTCCATCTTGGAATAATCCTTAAAATTATATATTAAAGCATCATACAGCTATGCTTGTCCCTTTCATCTTATCTATTAAATCACTTGCAATTCCCTGAGGTATAGGCTTATATTTTAAAAATTGCATTGTAAAAGTAGCCCTGCCCTGGGTTTTAGACCTTAAATCAGTTGCATAACCAAACATGTTAGCAAGGGGCACTTCAGATTTTACAATACGCATTTTATTCCTCAAAGTAACATTTACTACTTTACCCCTTCTAGAATTAATATCACCTATAACATCACCCATAAATTCATCTGGAACCACGACTTCTACATCCATTACAGGCTCAAGCAAAACAGGAGCACATTTTTTCATTGCATCCCTAAATGCTTTTGAAGCAGCAATCTTATAAGCTAGGTCAGAAGAATCCACTTCATGATACGAGCCATCCAGCAATACAGCCTTTAGGTCAATAACCGGGAATCCTGCCACTTCTCCACTTTGCATTGCATCTTCAATTCCCTGCTGTACAGGCTTTATAAACTCATTAGGAATGGCTCCGCTTTTTATTTTGCTTTCAAATTCAAAACCTTTTCCATATTCATTTGGAGAAAACTTTATTACTACATGCCCATACTGTCCACGGCCACCGCTTTGCCTTACATATTTGCCTTCAATCTGGGCTTCCTTTGTAATAGTTTCACGGTAAGAAACTTGTGGCCTTCCAATATTTGCGTCAACGCCATGTTCCCTTAAGAGCCTGTCAACAATAACTTCTAAATGAAGCTCTCCCATGCCAGAAATAATGGTTTGCCCGGTCTCATGGTCAGTATGTACCTTAAATGTAGGGTCTTCTTCTGATAATTTCCTTAAAGCCTTGGCCAGTTTTTCCTGGTCAGCCTTTGTTTTAGGTTCAATAGCAATAGCTAAAACTGGTTCAGGAAAAGTTATTGACTTATATTTAATTAGATTATCTGCATCACATATAGTATCGCCTGTTTTGACATTTTTTAGCCCAACTATAGCAACAATATCTCCACAATAAACTTCATCTCTTTCTTCCCTGCGATTTGCATGCATCTGCATCAATTTACCAATTCTTTCTTGCCTTCCATTGCTTGGATTTAAAACCTTCAAGCCAGTTTTTAAAGTTCCTGAATAAATTCTTACATAACTTAGCTTACCAACAAATGTATCAGTCATTATCTTAAATACTAATCCTGAAAAAGGCTCGCTGTCATCAGTTTTTCTTTTTAATTCTTCTTCTGTATCAGGATTAATTCCTATTGGTTCAGGCACATTTAAAGGCGAAGGCAAATAGTCAATTACCGCATCGAGTAAAGGCTGCACTCCCTTATTTTTAAAAGCTGCACCGCAAAGCACGGGAACACCCTGCATATATAATGTTACTTCCCTTATTGCAGCATTAAGCTCCTCTGTAGTTATCTCTTCATTTTCAACATACTTGGTTAATATATCATCATTAAAGTTAGAAATATTTTCAATTAACTCCTGCCTATATTTATTTGCTTCTGATTCTAGCTCAGAAGGAATATCCTCATATTCAAACTTTATGCCCATTTCATCTTTATAAACAATAGCCTTCATGTTAACAAGGTCTATAATTCCTCTAAAATCATCTTCTTTGCTAATGGGAATTTGTACAGGCAAAGGATTTGCATTTAACCTATTTTTAATCATCTCAATTACATAATAATAATCTGCTCCAGTTCTATCCATTTTATTTACAAATGCAATTCTTGGCACATTATATTTTACTGCTTGCCTCCAAACTGTTTCAGACTGGGGTTCCACGCCGCCCACTGCACAAAATATTGCAATCATTCCATCTAAAACCCTGAGAGACCTTTCAACTTCTACAGTAAAATCCACGTGCCCTGGAGTATCAATAATATTAATCCTATTGTCTTTCCAGAAACAAGTAGTAGCTGCTGAAGTTATAGTAATGCCCCTCTCTTGTTCTTGGACCATCCAATCCATAACAGCGGCGCCATCATGAACTTCACCCATTTTATATGTTTTCCCAGTATAATAGAGAATACGCTCTGTAGTAGTAGTTTTACCAGCATCAATGTGAGCTGTAATCCCTATATTTCTTGTATTTTTTAAAGACACTTGTCTACTCATAAAAAATCACCTTTATTTACCATCTATAATGCGCAAAAGCTTTATTTGCTTCTGCCATTCGGTGTAGATCCTCTTTCTTTTTAACACTGCTTCCTGTATTGCTTGCGCCATCTAGTATTTCATAAGCTAGCCTTTGGGCCATACTTTTTTCTTTTCTATTTCTAGAAAAATCTACTATCCACCTTATAGCCAATGTTAAAGCCCTTTCTGGTGAAACTTCCATTGGCACCTGATATGTGGCCCCGCCTACTCTTCTAGATTTTACTTCTAGTACCGGCTTTACATTTTCAAGGCACTTATCTAGTATTTCAAGAGGACTTTCCTTGGTTTTATCCTCCAATATTTTCAAACTGTCATATACTATTGTTTCAGCAATACTTTTCTTCCCTTTTAATAAAACTTTGTTTATAAGTTTTAAAACAACTTTGCTCTTGTATACAGGATCTACATCCTTTATTCTTATTTTTTTACCATTAACTGTTAATTTTCTAGCCATCTAAAAACTCCTTAAACCTATTTTGGTTTTTTTGCACCATATCTAGACCTAGACGATTTCCTGTCTTCTACACCTGCTGTATCTAGAGTCCCTCTCACTACTTTATACCTAACGCCAGGTAAATCCTTTACTCTGCCTCCCCTAACAAGCACGATAGAGTGTTCCTGCAGGTTATGCCCTATGCCTGGTATATAAGCAGTAATTTCTGCACCATTAGTAAGCCTTACCCTTGCAACCTTCCTAAGCGCGGAATTTGGCTTTTTGGGTGTAGTAGTATAAACCCTAACACACACTCCCCGCCTTAATGGGTTATTCTGCAGTGCAGGCGTTTTCTTCTTTTTCCTTATTTTCTTTCTTCCTTTTCTTACTAATTGGTTAATTGTAGGCA
>JAGYOJ010000186.1 GCA_018399435.1 Actinomycetota bacterium
ATCTCTTAGCAGAGCACCACCCACACAACTGGCTATTAATTTATCATTGTTTCTTTGCTCATCTGAGATATCTTCTAATAAGACAATATCCGAAATATAAGCCCCGCCGCCTTTCTTAAGTACCCTGAACACTTCTTTGAAAACTTTTGATTTATCTGAAGCAAGGTTAATAACACAATTGCTTATCACCACATCTATTGAATCTTTTTCTATGGGTAAATTTTCTATATCTCCAACCCGGAATTCAACATTGCCGTAATTAAACTTTATTGCATTTTTCCTTGCCTTCTCAACCATTTCAGGAGTCATATCTATTCCAATCACCTTACCATTTGAGCCAGCCTTGTCAGCAGCTAGAAAACAATCAAACCCCGCACCTGAACCTAAATCTAAAACTACATCGCTTTCCTTGATATTCCCCATCCCAATCGGATTACCGCAACCAAGACCAAGATTAGCCTCAGAAAAAGTTTCTATCTGATTATCCGAATAGCCTATGGATTTAGCAATATTTTTTGTATTCGGGCCACAGCTGCCGCATCCGCAACCACTTTGTTCATTTCGTGCAATCTTACTATAAGCTTTCTTTATAATTTTTTGTGTTTTTTTCTTGTTCATTTTATTGCCTTCTTTAATTGGTCTTTTTATGGTTTTGGTCTTTTGTGGTTAAAAATTTATTTAAAAATCTATAAGTTCTTTTAAATGACCTTTGGTTTATTCTACAATATACCCATCGCCCTTCTTTTTTTGTGGTAATAAGCCCTGCATTTACAAGTTCTTTAATGTGATGTGAAATGGTTGGGACAGTAATATTTAAGGATTTTGACAAATCTTTAATACAGCTTTCGTTTCGGCAAGAAAGTTCATTACACTTACATTCTTTAGTATAGATTGAAGACAATATCTTTAATCTATTTTCGTCACTAAGAGCTTTGAATACTTTAGCTAAATTCTTAGTATTTATATTCATAGGACATTTCCTAATATTATCATAGTTTTATAACTATCTAAATATTAACAAGCTAAGTACCTGTTGTCAAGAATCATAATTTATGCACAGAAGTCCCTGTATCTATTAACTTAAATCTAGCCATCTTTCATTTGAGAACTGTATTACTCCAAAATTATATGCCCCTTATAATTTAAAAGTTATATGTCAAGGATAAAGAGCAATCAGCCTGGTAGCATAATAATATTGATTAATTGGAAATAACTTGTTTAATCTAAGATCTTAATCCATAGAAGAAAAAAATTTTGTTTAATATAATTCAATATATCAGAATTTAAAATCTTTTTCTTTAAATAACCTTATGCAAGCTTCTACCACTCTTTTATCATAAAGGATGTCTTTATACCGCTTGATTTCTTCCAGGATTGCTTTAATGCTTTTTGCTGGCCTATAAGGCCTGCATGAAGCCATTGCTTCTACCACATCGGCTATAGCAATTATTTTAGATTCAAGCATTATTTCTTTCCCTTTTAAACCATTGGGGTAACCTGTTCCATTAATCCTTTCATGGTGCTGTAATATTATATCTGCAATTTGTGAATTATTTGCTATTTTTTTAAATAATATATAACCTAGCCTTGGATGTTTTTTTATGATGTTATATTCTATTTTGGTCAACTTTCCTTTTTTCGATAATATAGATAAAGGTATATTTATCTTCCCAATATCATGTATATATGCAGCAATTTTTATAAGTTTTAATTTTCCTTTATCTAGTTTCAATTCCTTAGCTATGGCTTCCGAAAGCTTTCTTACTCTTTTTTGGTGAATATAGGTACTGGGATCTTTAATCCTGATTATAAAAGTTAAAGCTTCAATAGCTCCAGAAAAATTATCTTTTATGCCATCAATATTTGCTACTGAATTTTTAAGTTTATTTTTGTAATTATTTTTAATTATAGAGATAAGTATGCTAGATCTTTTTGCTTTCCTAACCAAAGTTAATTTAAAATTTACAGTTTTTTCGATGCCTTTTATTGTTTTTATTCTTGCACCAAATTCAAATATTTGCCCTTCTCTGGCTACTTCAGAAGCTTTTTCTCTTATTTTATAAAAGATTCTTCTACCCCATAGATTATGTATATTTTTTTTAAACTGTATTTTATTTTTCACTCCGTAAAGCTTAAGGGCTTGATCATTAATATTTAATATTGTAATTTTTCCCAATAATTCTTTATTGCTATTTTCCCTCCCTATATTTCCCTGCTGCCTTTTCAACTCACTAATGTATTTATCTACACCTTCATAATCTAATTCAATCATGGGCACTGGAGATAAATAAAATAATCTACTGTAGGGATCTGCAGCTGGCCTTTCAATTTCTAATAATTTAAAGAAATTATTATACATGCTTTCAATAACTTTAATGGATTCAAGGCAATCTTTTATTTCATTATTTCTTTTGCCGAAATCTAGTTTTAAATATCCATAATAGTCTCCATTATAATTTATAGGCAAAAATACCTTAGAATCTAAAAAATTGTCTTCTAACCCATTATCTAATGTGATAGCCTTATCGCTTATATTTTCTATCTCTTCAGTGCTTTTTAATTTATAATGATTAAATAATTCTTTTCCTTTTGGCATCAGAATTAAGTCAGCTTCTGTTGCTGGAAGAAAATCTTTTACTTCATTTTGCATTGAACTTAATAACTTAGAGTCTATCCCATATTGGCTTACCAGTTCCTGGAATTCCTTTATTCCCCTATAGCTTTTTAATTCCATTATCCGGTTTGCTGTTTTCTCTAAATTTTTAATTATCCTTCCCAAGCTATCTACTTTCTTGGCTAAAAAATTATCCTTATATGAAGAAAATAAAAATACTATAGCTGGGCTTCCATAATATTTAAAAGGCAGCATTACAATAGACTTAAAATTACAATAACTTAAGGCTGCCTTAAAATCCTTGCCTAGATTACAATTATTTATGTCATTAAATATTTTTTTCTCTTTACCTAAATTATTATTTAGCTTAATAAAATCCAGAAGATTAATAATATTTTTAGATAA
>JAGYOJ010000187.1 GCA_018399435.1 Actinomycetota bacterium
ATCTACTCATAACTAACAATATCCGTAATCTCGGTAAACCTGTATGGCGCAGCCTCAAATGAATTATAGCTTTTATCCTCCAGCAGTGGGTAACTAGTTCCAAAATAGGTATTAAACACTACCCTGAAGCTATTTACAGGGGTTATGGAATCATACAAAAGATCATATCTTTGGCCTGGCATATAATATGCATTAAATATTCTCATGCCCTCCCTAAACATATCATCTGTTGGGTATTGCCCAGGTATAAAAGTATTGCGGGGGCCATGGTCTGCCTGAAGAATTATAAGCGGGGACTGCCCTGAGGTTTCCAGTGCTGAATCTATAAACCCTTTTATTTCCTGGTTAAGGTAAATAAGCTGGTTTAGATAGTATTCTTTTTGGTCCCCGCCCCATATGTCCATGTCAAATTTTGTTTCTGGTACCGGTCCTCCCTCCCTGTCAAAAACATAGGGGGGATGGGGGCAAACTATGTGGGCAAATATAAATTTATTTCCCTCTATCTGGGGGATTTTTGAAAGCTGGTCAAATGTATTTATAACCCTCATCCTGGCTATATCTTTTAGGAGGTTTCCTTCCAGCACCCTGAGGGCTGTAGTCTTTATAAGAATGGACTGGAATTCATTTAATTTTTTCTGCGATACAGATATATTAAGGTCAGCATATCTATTGTGATTGGTAGGCCCCCATCCGGAGCTAAAATGGACAAACCTGTAGCCGTGGGATTTTAAGAAATCTGCTATCCGGTTTTGCTCAATCATTTTATAGGGGAGGGAACGGTCATTAGAAGACATGCCTAATTTATCTCCCAGGTAATTTATGTATTCCATATTAAGGGAGGATGCCATGGATAGAAATGAGCTGGGGTAATTGCTGGCACTTTTAGAAGCAATATAGAATCCCTTATCTTCAAGGTATTTTTCAAAACTGCTGTTATCATAACCGTATACCTCTTCCAAGGTACGGGAGCTGGCATAGCCGTCAAGTATTATATAGTAGATGTCCATATCAGTTTGGGTTTCTTTATAGCTGGCTTGCGGCTTCTGGCTGGGTTCCAGCCCCCAGGAGGCATCTTCTGCCCTGAATTTAAATACTGCTATATTTGCCAGTGAAATTACTACGAGAGATACAGCTATTATGTTTAATATGGCGGTAATGCCTTTGAGGTCTTTTCTGGCTCTAATTATAAAAAAGGCGGCAACTATAAATAAAATTGCCCATGCTATAGCCAGGTACCTGTGCCTCCCAATTATTACTGAAGATATTTTAAATCCTTCAACCAGGCTATAAGCATGCCCATAAGAAAAAAACAAAACCAAAAAAAGCGATACAAACATGCCTGCCTTGTTTATGTCTTTTTTTAAGATCAGCCACATAACAGGCAAAGCTATAGCTGTAAAGCCTATAGTTAGGGCAGCAGGGATAATAACCTCAGAGAAAGAAAGCTGCTCTATATTATGCGAGTACAAAAAAAATATAGGGAAAAGCCCAAAAAAGAAAGGGTGCATGGCTATTGGCTTCTTTAGCATTAAACGCCTGCCTTCCTTTCCATAAGATACATTATTCTTTTTGACTCCTTTATATCTTCAGACCTTTTTATCTCAAAATAATGCGAGAACTCTTTTTCAAAAGCCTGTTTTGTATAGTTTTTAAATATATCTTTTCTGGTAGCAAGAAGCCTCTGTACCTGGGAGTCATCTTTGGGTATAAATTCAATAATTAAGTTAGTGCAGCAGTCCTTAAAAAATTTAGCAATTTTTTTAAATGGCAAATTATTGGAAATGGCCAGGTGGTGGACCAGCGCCAGTGCAAATATAGTATCTGCAGGCCCGCGCTCCAGAAGAGACATCCTTTCGCTATTTGCCCATCCCATGCCGGAAGAGGGATTGGTAAGGTCAAGAAGCAGCGGCAGTATGCTTGCCTCTTCTTGTCTTTTGGCTATTGAATAATTTTTTTCAACTGCAACAGGATCAATGTCAAAAGAGATAGTGTATATGCCCCTGTTGCTTGCTATGCGGCTAAAAAGCCCGTCATTTGCCCCTATATCCCATAAAATTTTAGTTGTAGTTTGGCCCAGCATTTTGGCCACAATTTTTTTCTTATGTTCGAATGCTTGTATGGAGTAATTGGTATCCCGGTAGTAATTCCCCCATTCTGTTTTGCTAGCCTTCCACTCCATCTTTTTTACAGCAGAGTCCAGGCTTTCAACCAGGCCCATAAAAGAAAGGCGGCTTAATTTACGCTTTCCAATTTTTACTTTTTTGTCTGCAAAATGCTTCTGGCTTTTGGCATGCAAATGTATATGCGAAAGCAGCGAAAAGCTAAATTTAGTCCTAAAAGGCAAAAGCAAGCTTGCCAGGTCCAAAGGGATGCCGTCTATATATATCCTAAAAAGCTGGTTAAGCCGTATGTCCTTATAGCACATAAGGGCCAGGGGGGCAATAAAGTGCTGGCATGCCTGCCTGTAGGGAACCCATATCTGGCCCTCTCTGTATTTTTCAAATGAGAGGGTATCAATAAAAGTAGGCTTTCCCCCTTTAAACTGGATATTATAAGCGCTGCAGTCTTTTAAGGTCATGCCAAAATCCATGGAAATCTTTTGTATCTTAAAAGTAGCAATAGCTGCATCTTTTAGCTGGCTAAAGCACCACTCATGCGGATATGATATAAAAGGCATGGGCTCAGGCATTATTATCTTGTAACAAGTGCCAGGCCGGGGGCTTTCTATTTCCACTTCCTGGTGGGTAACCAGGAGTTTTTCTTCTACCAGCTTTTGGTATAGGCCTGATTCCATGAGCTGGTCATAGTTTTTTTTGTATATGCTGTTTACCTGCCTGTAAATATTTCCCCCTTTAGAAAACATGAATCCGCTGGGATCCCTGAAAGAGGAAGGCAGATAATTAATGTTTTTTGGGCTTGTCACCTTTCTTTTCCCTTGAAGATTTTTTAAAGTAGGCGTAAATCCTGCGCCAGAAAATTTTTATTCCCAATGCGCCGCCAATGGCAA
>JAGYOJ010000188.1 GCA_018399435.1 Actinomycetota bacterium
TGATACTTATAGGGCCGATGCCGACTCCCGGCATTGCATTTATAACAACAAACCTGGATGCAGATGCGGGAATTGTAATTTCTGCTTCACATAATCCATTTGAGGACAATGGCATAAAAATATTTGCAGGCTCGGGATTTAAGCTTACTGATGACCAGGAACTCCAGATAGAAGAGCTAATATTTTCGAAAAATTTATCTGAAAAATTATCTGTGCCTGAAGGGCTTGGAAAAGTATACAGGGAAGATGATGCAACCGGACGCTATATAGTATTTTTAAAACATACATTTCCCAAAGATCTTACCCTGGAAGGGATGAAATTAGTTTTTGACTGTGCAAGTGGGGCCACATATAGGGTTGCTCCGGCACTTTTTAAAGAAATGCGGGCTGATTTAATTGCTATGAATGTAGAACCTAATGGGATGAATATAAACCTTAATTGTGGCGCCCTGCACCCTGAGGAACTTGCTAAAAAAGTAATTGAAACCAAGGCTGATATCGGGTTGGCATTTGATGGCGATGGCGATAGATTAGTAGTGGTGGATGAGAAAGGGAGTATCCTTACAGGGGACCAGGTTATGGCTATTTGCGCTAAAAAGCTAAAGGAAGAAGGCAGCCTTAAAAATAATATGCTTGTCACCACAATTATGAGCAATATGGGATTATCGCTTGCGGTTAAGAAATTAGGCATAAAACAGGTACAATCTAAAGTAGGAGACAGGTATGTGCTTGAAGAGATGCGGAAAAATGATGCAGTGCTGGGCGGCGAGGATTCCGGGCATATAATTTTTTTAGATCACCACAAAACTGGCGACGGCATTCTTACTGCTTTACAGCTCCTTGCAATTATAAGGAAGGAAAATAAGCTGGTTTCAGAACTTTCAAAAGTAATGGATGTCTTCCCGCAGGTTACGATAAATGTAAATGTTAAAAGCAAACCCCCAATAGAAGAACAGCCTAAAATAATGGATGCAATAAGGAAAGTGGAAAAAGAGCTTCGCGGGAAAGGCAGGGTGCTTGTAAGGTATTCCGGCACCCAATCTATATGCCGGGTAATGGTTGAAGGCCCCACCTATAATGAAACAGAAAAGCTTGCATCAATAATTGCCGGAGTTATAAAAAATGAACTGGCCAATTGATACATGGATAAAATACTTAAAATTTTAAAGGAAGCTGGCCCGCTCACGGGTAGAGAGCTGTTAAGAAAAGCCGGCAATGATGCCATTACCGCCTGGAGAATTTGCAGCAAGTCAGATAGAATCCTGGCAAAAAGAATTGGAAAAAGATATCTCAGGCTGGATAAACGCATTAAGGGCTATGCAAGGCTTTCACCTTCAATACTAAGGGAATTTTTAACTTATACTGTTATAGGCCTAGATACTGATTTAGTAAATATTAAAAAAAAAGCAGAGGCTCTCTCCAGGGCTATAGACAAAATTAGCAGTGATAAGCTTGGGCTTTCTAAAGATATAATCTCAAGAGTAGCAAAAAAACAAAAATATCACAGAGAGATTGAAGAAAATGCTGCTTTTATAATTGCAGGAGATGTGGTTTACAATATGGCCCACAGGGAGCCAAGGCCGGAAACCTCCATAAATGAAATGGTCAGGGGGTCAGACCTTGATATTATCATAGTAACTGAAGGCTTATCTAATGATATAATCAGAGAGCTTGACCAGTCCATATATAAGGAAAAGTATTACCTTTTAAAAATGCCAGCGTACCGCGAGGAGATAGATTATATAATAAAAGATATAAGCAAAGTGGGGGAGCAATCAAGCTTTAACAGTTTTGAATTTATGGTAGCATCAAAGATATTATGGGAAGGCAATCTGCTTTATGGAAGCTCCAGGCTATTTGAAAAAGTTAAAGAAATACTTAAAGAAAAACAGATACCCCAAAAGATTAAACAGCTTGAAAAAATTGCAACAGTTGAAAGGGAGCAAGCTGAATCCTATATATTAGACGGGACAGGCCCTCTTTCAGAGGATGAATATAAAAAATTATTTTATACTACTGAAGAAAAGGAAGAAATTTTTTAATATAGGACAATTCAAATCTTGAATTTATTCTTTAGCAGTCCAGGTTAGCTTTGAGGCTGCATCCTTATCAAGTATAACAGTAGTTTTTCCGGGATGGAGCTGGATAGCTGTAGCAGTAACCTCCCAGCTAATGCTGCCTTCAAGTGCTTTTGAAATTATCTCTGCCTTCTTTTTACCATTTGCTATCATAAGCGCATGCCTTGATTCAAGAATTGTCCCTACCCCCATAGTAATTGCAAAATGCGGCATATCTTCTTTTTTTATGCCAGATTTTTTGTAAAAGCTCTCAAAATTGTCCTCCAGTGTCTGTTTTGATAAGGGCTGGACCCTTGTTCTTGAATAAAGCGATGAGCCCGGTTCATTAAATGCCCAGTGGCCATCCCCGCCTATGCCTAAAAGCTGCAGGTCAATACCTCCCGCCTTTTTTATTTCTTCTTCATAATGGGAACAAAATTTTTGAGGGTCTTTTGCCAGGCCATCTGGAATATGTATGTTTTCTTTTTTAATATTTAAATGTTTAAACAGCTCTTCATGCATGAAACGGGCATAACTCTGGTCCTGGGTATAGGGTTTTTGAAGGTCTAGCCCTATCCCTAGATATTCATCAAGATTAAAAGTTTTAACCCCTGAAAAATCAAGGCCTTCTTCAATGTGCATTCTTATAAGTTCTTTATAGGTGCCTATGGGGGTTCCGCCAGTAGCCAGGCCGAGCACGCAGTTTGGCTTTAACCTTATTAGTTCTGCAATAATATCTGCTGCTGATTTACTCATGTCTTCATAATTTTTCCCGATGATAAGTTCCATTATTCTCCTATCCACGCTATTGAAATAATAAAAATTGATAATGTATTTAATATTCTATACTTTATATTATAATAAGAAAATAAACCATCAAAACAAGAGATATAATTATTAATTTATAAGAATATATTATGAAAAATAATACTAAAGTTGTTGGGATTG
>JAGYOJ010000189.1 GCA_018399435.1 Actinomycetota bacterium
CCTGGGCATCTAGTTTTACATGAGTTGGAAATCCAGCTCCGCCTGCCCCTACAACTCCTGCATCTTTAATAAGTTCTATTTCTTTTTTTGCCATATTACCCCAAATCTATTTTATCTACTTTTGCAACAATTGTTGCATCTACATTTTTTTTCCTTGTTTGTTCAGTCTTTTTTGCCGTACTGCCGGTTACTATTAATCCAATTTCATCTTCGCCCATTCCCACGGTATCAACTGCAACATAATAATCTTGCTTGCCCTTAAGGTCTACTTCCATGCATTGGACTAAAAGCAACTTAGACCCTTTAAGCGTTTCGTCCTTTATAGTTGAAGTCACAGACCCTATAACCTTTACAAGCTTCATATTAAATCATCCATTTATAACTTTTTTACCGGACTCCAGATCAATAGTATCAACCAGCCCAACCACAGAACCCCTAAGGGGAATGCTTTGTACCCCCATTATTTTACAAATAGTTACTCCATTTTCAATCCAATAGACCAAGCTTCCTGCTGCAGAATTAAGGTAATCTGCCACTATTATTTTTTGGCCGTCAAGATCTCCCTCAGGGCCAATTGGCTTTATCACTAAAAGCTTTATGCCCTTAAGCCTTTCATGCTTTATGGTTGAAACTACATTCCCTATAACTTTGCCTAGCCTCATAATCAATAAATTAAATTAATGTCTTTGTCTTTAAAAAGATCCAAATATTTTTTGTTTGGCTTTTTATCAGTAATTATAGTATCAATATCATCTAATAAGCAAATTTTATTTAATGTAATTTTATCAAATTTGCTGGAATCGACAAGAAGTATTGCATTACCTGAATTTTTAATCATTATTTTTTTTATAGCAATATTTTGAGGGTTTTGTTCAGTAATTCCTGATTTTAGCGATATCCCTGCCGCTGAAATGAAAGTAGAGTCTACATTAATATCATTTAAAAAATTTGCAGCAACTGGGCCATAAAAACTCATGTTAACCTGGTTAAGCTCTCCACCCGGGCATATTATTTTTATGGCTTCATTTCCCTTTAGGGCATTTACTATATCCAGCCCATTTGTCACAAGCGTAATATTTTTTATTGAAGATATTAAATTTGCCAAAGCCAGGGAAGTGGTAGAGCTGTCAACAAAGAAGCTCATGCCTTCGCTAATCATTGAAAGTGCTTTTGAAGCAATGCTGTCTTTTTCTTTCCTGCTTAATTTCCTTCTAAAAACTGATGAAATCTCATTTGAAGAGTCATTAAAAGCAAGCGCTCCGCCATATACCCTCTTTAGCACTCCTTCTTCTTCCAGGGAGGCCAGATCCCTTAATACAGTCATCTCTGAAACATTAAACTTCCTGGAAATTTCAGAAGTTTTTATCTTGCCATTCTTATTTATAATTTTCGCAATCTTTAATTTTCTTTCAGCAGATAACATGATGTTTATTATTGTTATTTGTTAATAGTTTATGTGATATTATGTTTATTGTCAATTTAATATTCCCTCACTTTTACTTTATTTTCAATCCCTAAAACTACACCTTCTGCCAGTGCCTCCAGCTCCTTTTCGCCAGGTATAATATAAATATTTTTTGATATATGTTTTATCTTTTCACTAATTAAACCTACAAAAATATCTGAATATGCCAAACCGCCGGTTAAAATTATTCCATCAATATTCCCATTAGCCAAGATGCTCCTTGCAGCTATTTCCTGGGCTATCTGATAAGCCATTGCTTCTATAATAATCTTTAGCCTCTTGTCATTTCCCTGCTTATACTTTTCCATGAGGCCTTTAAAATCAATTGTCTTAAAATAAGCGGAAAGGCCGCCTTCCCCCAAGACCATCCTAAAAGCCTGCTTAAAATTCAAATTATTTTCAAATATATACTTTAAAAAACTTCCCAGCTCCATCCCACCTGAGCGTTCCGGGGTGAACGGGCCTTCGCCTTCCGTGCCATTATTTACATCAACAACTCTCCCTTTTTTATGGAGGCCAACTGTAATGCCTCCCCCAAGATGGGCTACTATAAAAGTTAAATCCTCATAATTAGAATTAAGTTTTTCTGCAATAATTCTAGCTGCCTTTTTCTGGTTTAGGGCATGGAATATGCTTTTTCTCTCAAATAAAGGGTGCCCGCTAATTCTTGCCACCGGGTCTAGCTCATCAACACATATGGGATCAAATATGAAGGAAGGCTTGCCATATTTCTTACCAAAATTGTAGGCTATAATTGCGCCTAGATTTGAGGCATGCTTCCCATACCTTTCACCTGAAAGATCGGCAACCATTTTTTCATTTATTTTATACAGGCCGCTCTCTAAAGGCCTCAGGAAACCGCCCCTTCCTACAAAGTAATCAATATTTGCTAAATCAATATTATTTTTAGCTATAAAACTGCTAATTGATTCCATCCTATAATCAAGCTGGTCAATAATCTTTTTAAAGCTGTCAATCTTTTTTTTATCATGTCTTATAGCCTGTTTAAATATTTCACTTATGCCCTCAAACAGCCCTAACTTTGTAGATGTTGAACCTGGATTTATTACTAATATTTTACACATGCTTATTTAGCCTTTTTACTTTTTTAATTTTATGATACTTATTAAAGCCCCGAAACTAAGGCAGCAATTTACATGCCCCTGCAATAGTAGGCCAGCCCTTACAAATCTCAAAGCCTTCCGCATACTGGCACCCTGCTGCCTGTCATGGCATAAAAACATCTTTTTTTTCATTTCAAACTCTTTTCTTATACTTACGAAATATTCAGGATTAAAATCCCCGCCCATTGCTAAAGTAGAATAATAAAAAAGAGGGGCCGCTTTACCAGCTGGCAGGTTCCGGTGCGTATTATTGTTAGGGGGAACACCGAATATTTTTTTAACGGACAGTAAATATTGTTTTAAAAGGACGCTAAATACCATTCATAACCTCCATTCAAATATACAAAAACAAACTATAAACTGTCAATCTAATCTCTTAAATTTTTTTCTA
>JAGYOJ010000019.1 GCA_018399435.1 Actinomycetota bacterium
TTTGCTTTACTGGCATTATTAATTATAAAATTATTTCAATACATATAAAAAATAAGCGATGATTGTAAAAAAAATTTTTCTAAAACATATTGCATCCCTGTTAATTTTCATATTGCCTTTTTTTCTATTATCCTGTGCATTTACCTCTGCCATAGATACAGAAACAGAAAATTTAGAAACAAATGATAATGCTAAAATAGAAGAATCCGAATATACAGAACAGACCGTTGAAGAAATAGCTGTAGAGGAGGTAGCAGAAACTGATGTAGAAGAAACCGATAAAACAGCAGAGATTGATATTGAAACCCAGAGGGAATATTTCCTTAATGGTATAGACCACTTTAATGAAGGCGATTATTTACTGGCAGAATATTATTTATATAAAATTGTGGACAAGTACAAAATTTTACAGGACCACGTTTATTATTACCTTGCTAAAAGCCTATTAGTTCAGGAAAAGTTCGAGCTTTCAGAGGGTTATTATTCCTCTTTAATTGAAACCTATCCGGATAGCATATGGGCAGAAACAGCAAATCTTGAATATGCAGACCTTTTCTATATTCAGGAAGATTACATAAAAGCAGAAAACCTGTACAAAAATTTTGTAGAAAATTTCAGTTCTTCAATTTATATCCCTTATTGCTTATACCAGCAAGCCATATGCTATGAAAAAAATAATAAAATTGGCCAGGCTTATAATAATTACAAGGATATTTGGCTACAGTACCCGATAAATGAATATGCTGATATAGCCTTGGCTAATATAAAAAGGCTAAAAGAAGAATACGAACTAGAGCCTTTTATGCCTGACCCAGAACAAATATATAAAAGGGCAGAGATCTTTTTTAAACATTACCATTACAATAGCGCCATAGGAGAACTTGAGCCACTGCTTTTAGAATATGATATTACTGCCGATTTAAAGGCAAAGGCATATTTTAGGCTTGGCATGTGCTACTATAATCTTGGCAATTATGGTGAAGCAAAAAATTACTTGCAAGAATGTTTTAATGTTTCCCAAAACGGGGAACTGGCAGATGATAGCCTTTATTTTTTAGCTAGGGCAGAAACAAATCTTGACGAAGACAGTAATGCTATTAGCCATTACGAGCAATTAATTTCAAGCTATCCCCAAAGCAATTATACTGATGATTCATTATATAGGCTTGGAAGAATTTATTTTTTCCAGGACAATTTGGATAAAGCCATTGAAAAATACAGCCTGGCTAGAGACAAATATCCAGGCGGGGACAGGATTTCTGAAATATTATGGGAACTTGGCTGGATACATTACACCCGCCAGGATTATCAGGCAGCAATGGATATATTCTCCTATATGGCCGAATCTTTTAAAAGCACGCGCCTGGAAGAGGAAGGGCTATTTTGGAAAGCCCAGTGCTTAAAAAATCTCGGCAGGCTTGATGAAGCAGTTGAGATATATAAAAGTATTGTAAATATAAACTCATATTCTTATTACACTTTTGTCTCAAAGGAGATATTGGAAACAATGGATATACACCTATATATCCCCCCTATAGATAAATCAGCAAATCCCCAAAGGCCTGATATTGAAGAAAATATTCCTGAAGTTTACTCAATATTAAATAAAGATATAAATGAAATAGAAATTAGCCTCCATATAGAGAAAGCTATCGAATTATTAAAGCTAGGCCTTTATAACAATGCTTCTATAGAAACAGAGGCCGGAAAAGATGAATTTGAAAAAGACCCCAAGCATATTCTTACCCTATCCACTTTATTCTTAGAATCTAGAGACTATTATAATTCAATAAGTAGTGTTATAAAAAATTATAAAATTTTAAAAAATAATTTAGAAGGCTTATATAACGATTACTTTTATTACCTTCTATATCCTTATGGCTATAAAGATTTAATATTAAAATATTCATCCCAATATGGAATAGACCCTTTATTTTTGCTGGCAGTTATGAGGCAAGAAAGCCATTTTAAAGAAGATGCAGGCTCACATGCGGGAGCAAGGGGCCTAATGCAAATAATGCCTTCAACCGGAAGCTCAATAGCATCAAGGATTGGCATTTCCGGCTATGACCTTTATGATCCAGAAATAAGCATAAGAATGGGCGCTTATTACCTGAGAGAACAACTCAATAATTTTAATAATAATAAATTTTATGCACTGGGAGCCTATAATGCTGGGCCCGGGGCAATGTCTAATTGGATCTCCAGATGGCCAGAAAAGGATATTTTTGAATTTATAGAAAACGTTCCTTATGATGAAACAAGAAATTATATAAAGATAGTTATGGAAAACTATTATTTATATAGAATGCTTTATGGCTAATCTTTGGATAAAACAAGTTTTGCCATTAAAAAAGTTTAAGCACTAAAAGCCATCCAGATATAGTAATAGATGAAAATACAGTAGTAGTTATTAAAGTAGAAGATATAAAATTAAAATCTGATTCATATTCTTTACCCATTATAAAAGCAACTACGGCAAGCGGCATTGAAAAGAGCACAACCAATAAGTTTCTGTCAATAATATCTATCTTGAATATAAAAGTAGAAATTATTAAAACTAAAAATGGAAATAAAACCAACTTAACAAAACTTATAATAGACAGTATCTTAATATTGGCCTTTACATGAAAAAACCTGAAAGAAGCTCCAATAGCTATAAGTGCAATACCTATAGCCATGCTTGATAGGATATCTAAAACACTAGAAACCGGCTTTGGGAAATTTAGGTTAAGGTATGATATTATTATCCCCAATACTGCAGATAGTATTAAGGGATCTACAAGAAGCCCTAAGAGCATCTTTTTTACATTTATTTTGCCTTCTTTTTTATTATAAAACTTAAATATTAAAATACTGCTAAAAATATTTATGGGAACCAAAAGTGCTACTACCAAGCTAGCTTTGGCCAGAGCTAATTCCCCATATGCAGAAAGAACTATTGGAAAACCAATAAATGCCATATTGCACCTAAAAGAAGTAACTATAAAAGCGCTTTTTAAATTATTTGGCCATTTTGTAAAGTGCACAGATAAAAAAATTAATACTATAAAAATTGCATATGATAAATAAATGACCTTAATAATCCCAGGATTAAAAATTTCTGCTAAACTATGTTTGGTAATAGTTATAAAAATTAATGCAGGAAGAGCAATATTATAAGCGATTTTATTTAAACCATGCACAGCTTTTTCTGTAACTATTCCTTTTCTTCTAATTAAATATCCTATTACAATAACAACAAATATGGGGATGGTAATTGATAGTACTTCTACAACTAAACTAAAAAAATTTTTCATAAGCTTAAATAATCACAAACCTTTAATAAATTTTTTCTTCTTTCTTCTTCCCCTATAGAATCTGCCATTTCCTTTGCCTTATTTAAATAGATAATAAATTTATCTTTAACAATCTCAATTGCATTCGTATCTTTAATTGATTGTAAAGCTTTTTTGACTTCAGCCCTTTTCAAATTATTCTTTCCTATTATATTTTTTAAAACATCTCCGGCCTTCTTATTTTTTAATGCATATATTATTGGAAGAGTTATATTTCCCTGCCTTATATCATTTCCAATTGGCTTGCCAATTTTTAATGGGCCTTCTATATCTATATCAAGCAAATCATCATTTATCTGAAAAGCTATGCCTAAAAGGCGGCCAAATTCTCCCAGCTTTTTTATTTCTTCTTTGCTGGAGCCTGAGAGTATTCCTCCCAGCAGGCAGCTAAGCCTAAAAAGCGAGGATGTTTTTTTGCCAATCATGGAAAAATAATATTTTTGGTCCTGGTTTAAATCCTTATGCTTTTTTAACTGGTCAAATTCCCCCCTGACCAGATATTCTGCTGCACTGCTCATCTCTTTTAAAAGCTCTGGTTTTTTGTATTCATTTAGTATGGAAAATGTATGGGTGAAAAGAAAATTCCCAACAAATTTAGCAGTATCATTATCATAAATATTATGTATGGTCTCTTTCCCTCTCCTTAGGGCTGACCTGTCTATAATATCATCATGTATAAGAGAAGCTGTATGAATAATCTCAATAGAGGCTGCAGCCGGAAGGAGATAATCCAGATTATAATTTTCCGTTTTTGCAGAGATAAAAAACAGCGCAGGCCTTATCCTTTTACCCCCAGCAAGAAGAGTATTTTTAACTGCTTTTCTTAATATTCCATCCAAGTTATATGTAAACTCTTCTAAATATTCTTCAAGCCTTTTAATATCGTTTTTTAAAAAATCAAAAAATTTAAATTCTTTTAACATCAATACTAAAAAATTGCTTCTTTTATTATTTTAAGCCAATTAAAGCTTCTGTTAAAGAATGGGAATTCCAATTCTTTTTTTTCACAAACTGTAGACATGCTGTATTTATCGGTTTCTCTTTTTAATTTTAAAAGCATCTCTTTTCTCTTGCCTTTACTTTCCCCCATTGCACTGTCTATTTTATTAATGGTAAGTATAGCATGCTTGATCCTTTTTTCATTTTCCACCATTAATTTTTTAGATATGGCGCCAGCCCTGCCTTTCAATTTATTTAAGCCTAAAGCTGCTTTGTAAGTATATTCTACTAAATCATCACTGCTAATAGCGCTGCTTTTATAATTTAATATATATTTCCAGGATGGCTCAGTAATTGCCCTGACATGCTCGTCTAATGTTTTCCTGGTTAATGTATAGCCAAATTTCTCAGGGTTTTCAAATGCCCTGCTTCCAGGGTCTAGAAATGGAGCCATGGGAGAAATAAAAGGCATAAACCTTTTATCCCAATTTATACTTTCATAAATATCATTACAAAAGCCAATAGTATCCATTATTGAGCCTTTGCCTTGTGCAGGGAGCCCAGTCATAAAATAAAGGTCAAATCTAGCTGCCCCCTTGTCCAATGCATACTTTATTGTTTCTTTTAATTTACCGTTTTGGTAACTAGGTTTTCCCATTTTTTCCCTGATCTTTTCATCATGGCTATCAGGTGATATCTCATACAAGATATTGTTAAAAATGCCATGGGCCTTGTCAAAAAACCATTTAGGGGGTGGCTTAAAAAATTCAAAAAATATTTGTATGTCTTTATTAATTTTCTTTGCATAATTAAAAAAATCCAGCACATATTGTTTGCCTCCCTGGTTTATATCGCCCAGTATAAATATTGGGGCCTTTATATATTTCCTGATTAAAATAATTTCTTCAACTAATTTTTTTGGGGACCTGAATGCTGGATTGTCCCTGTCCCCAAATAATTTAAAGGCAGTTTTTGAACCTCCGCAACCTGAGCAATTATTATTGCAGCCCCTGACAATAGGTATCGTAGTTATAGGGTACCTGTACCACTGGCTAAAAGGCATTAGACTTCCAATATCCAAAAAATTTATAACCTGTTTAAACATTATGCTATAATCAAAATCAATTTCTTCTAAATCTTTAGATATGCATTTAATAGGATTTTCAAAAATATTATCTTTACTTTTATACACTAAATTTAAAATATCTTCTAATTTATAGCTTCCATTTTTTATATAAGCCATAAGCCTTGCTAAAGGCTCTTCTGTTGAATCACCCCTTAAAATATAATCAACCTGGGGATACCCTATAAGCTCCCTATAAAAATAGGAGGAAGAAAAACCTCCAAAAATAATGGGGATATTTGGGTGGTATTTTTTTAATAATTTTGCAACTTCCAGTGAACCCTGGCAATGCGCTAGCCAGTGAAAATCCAGGCCAAAAGCTTCTGTATTTAATTTTTTTATAAATTTTTCTGCATCAAAATTTTTATCTATATACATCCTATGGGCTAAATTTACTATCCTAACCTTAAAACCCTTTTTTTTAAGGTAATTAGAAATAGTCAAAAAACCTATGGGATACATTTCAAAAATAGGCGTGCTGGGAACCAAATCACTCATTGGGCCAAACATAATAGTTTTTTCCCTAAAGTCATAAACACTTGGCGGATGGATTAAGATTAAGTCTGCTTTCATTAATTACCCCAATAATTTTTCTGCTGCTTTAAGAAAATTTTTCTCTAAACAATCACTTTTTAGGCTTGATATATTACCATTTAATTGGCTTTCCATAAAGAGCTTTTTTTCTTGTAAAGCATCTAACCCTAATTCCAAATTAAAATAATCTGAAAGGCTAGATAAGAATCCTTCCAATTCTATAAAGGTCTTAAGGTTTGTCATGGTATTTACCAATTTATATATATGGTTAATTTCCTTGATGTTTGTCATTTTTTTTGGGGCAATGCTCCAGCTCAATATAATGCTATTTTTATAAAGCGAATTAATCCCTATTAGCAAGCCCGGTTTTGAATCCAGTATATTTTGCAAATTATTTTTACCATCTATTATTTTTAAAATCTCTGCATGAAGCTTTAACCTGGAATCATGCACGTATTTTAAAGCATTTAAAACCTCGTCAAAAACCAGGTTATCATTGAATTTTAATATATACTTAACTGCCCTTGAATAAAAAACATCTCCATATAATAAATGGAGGGTATAATCATCCTTGTGTTTTTCTACTTCCGAATCAAGAAAATTATTCAAGTCAAAATTATGGAAACTGGAACCTATGCCAAGGAGCTCTATTCCGGCAGAGAGATTTATGACTCTATCTAAATATGGCTGTTTAATAAGCTTATTAAAAAAAATAAATAATGCTTCTGAATATAATAATTTAGGATTTAGGCTATTTCTTATATTATAAGGGAATAATTCAGATACGAATTTTAGCTCTTTTTCTAAAAGATATAAAATCTTTTTCTTTATTTTACTATTAATCTTTTTTCCTTTTGTCTAAAACTCTTTTAGCCTTGCCTTTGCTTCTGGCAATTGTTTGGGGCTCTTTTAAACTTACATTAATTCTGAGCCCTATAGCAGAATATAGCCTGTCCTCAATAGATTTTTCAAAAAATTCTAAATCCATAATTTCTTCATAAAAATTTTTTTCAGAAACTTCAACCCAAACTTCAATTGTATCCATATAGTCTTTTGTATCCAGAACTATTAAATAATGGGGTTCCAGGTCATCTACTCCCATTAATACTTCTTCTATTTGGGATGGGAAAACATTAACCCCCCTAATAATCAGCATATCATCAGTCCTACCCATTGGCTTTTCCATTCTTGCATGAGTTCTTCCACAATCACATGTATCTGTATGGAGTATTGACAGGTCTCTTGTCCTGTACCTTATAACTGGGATAGCTTCTTTTGTAAGAGAAGTGAATACAATTTCTCCCCTCTTGCCGGGAGGAAGTTTCTTTCCTGTCCGGGGATCAATAATTTCTACCAAAAAATGGTCTTCAGCAACATGCAAGCCTTTTTTTTGTATGCATTCACATGAAACCCCGGGCCCGATTATCTCACTTAGGCCATATATGTCTATGGCATCAATTTGAAGCCTTGCTTCAATTTCTTTTCTCATTTCATCCGTCCATGGCTCTGCCCCCAAGATACCTAATTTAAGCGGCAATTTAGAAAAATCAAAGCCAAGCTCATTTCCAACTTCTGCTATATATAAAGCATAGGAAGGGGTACAGCAAATAACAGTCGAGCCATAATCTTTCATTATTTTCAACTGCCTTTCTGTATTGCCCCCGGATGCAGGTATAACAGTTGCCCCTAATAGCTCCGCGCCATAGTGGAGGCCTAGGCCGCCAGTAAAAAGCCCATAGCCATAACTGTTTTGTATAATATCATTCTCGCCCACACCAGTAGAATACAGGTTTCTGGCTATTAAATTGCCCCACAAGGCAATATCATTTTTTGTATAACCTACTACGGTTGGATTGCCGGTAGTCCCTGAAGAGGAATGGATCCTCACAATTTCTGAAAGGGGTTTTGCAAATAATTTAAATGGATAATTTAGGCGGAGGTTATCTTTTGTAGTAAAAGGTATTTTCCCTAAATCATCTAAACTCTTAAAATTATATGGGTCAACCCCGCTCCCATCCAGCTTTTCCCTGTAAAACTTTACATTTTCATAAACATTTATAAGGGTTTTTTTGAGCCTTTCTAATTGCAGATCTAAAAGTTTCTCCCTAGGCATAGTTTCATATTCTTTTTCCCAGAAACCTTCTGCCATGTTGATGACCTCCTTTATAAATTTATTTAAATACTCTATCTAATAAAACCTTTGGTAAAGGTTTAGTAAATAAGCTTACCAGTATAGTAACTATAAAGGATGCAGGAAATGCTACAAGTATTGGATCTACTGCACTCCACGGAAATCCTACCAAAGAAGCCTTCCCAAATAATAAATTACAAAGGCCTATCATAGCAGAATTTGCCTCATGTATAAACAGCATCCAGAAAACGCTGGCAACAACACCAACTACCATACCGCTTATAGCGCCTGCTTTTGTAGCCCCCCTCCAGTAAAGCCCGCAAATATACATGGGCAGGAAAGTGGCTGCTGCTACTCCAAAGAAAAGTGCTGTCCCCCTGGCAATAATACTGGTAGGAAGATAGTAGCCTAAAAGCACACTAATAATTATTCCTATCATGATGCCTATTTTAGTTACAAGCAATCCTTTAGATGCTTTTACTTCTTGCTCGTCTGTATCATCTTGTGTTTCTTTTTCTTTTATTCCTATTATGTCCCTGGAAAAAGCTGATCCCATAGTATGGAACTGGGAACTTATAGTAGACATTGCAGCCGCAAGCAAAGTCAGCATGAATATATATACAAACCAGGGAGGCATTGCCAGGTTAATATAAGTAGGGATTATTAGGTCTGAATTTCCTCCGGCAGCTGCAATTGATATCTGTCCTGTTTCCCTGAAGAAATAAGCATTGGAAAGCGATCCTACCACAAAAGCAACTCCAGTCATAAATAAGATAAATATACCACCAATAAGTACTGCCCTGTTTAATTCTTTGCTGCTTTTAACAGTCATAAACCTTACTACCAGCTGTGGCTGTGCAAGCACGCCAATGCCAACCCCCATAATTATAGTTGAGACTAAAGACCACCATAAAGGAGAGCCAAGTTCCGGCATGCTGGTCCATCCTTGATGCCCGCCAGCCACTAAATTATCTGGAACCTTATCAAAAAGGTCAGCCAGCGAGTGATGGGCTTCTAAAAAGCCACCCAGGCTTACATAAGTTAGAATTAAAAGGGCAATCATTCCAATCATCATTATTGTTCCCTGCAAGGCATCGGTATACATAACCCCTTTCAACCCTCCAGCTATTACATAGGCAGCAATTATTATCGAAAATATAAATAAGGATATAATAAAATCAATATTTAAGGTGCTTTCTATAAATCTTGCTGCCCCTATTAGTACAACTCCTGTATATATTGGCATAAACACAAAAATTACGGCCCCGCCAACTATTTGTATGAACTTTGAGTCATACCTTTTTCCCAAAAATTCTGGAAAAGTATGGGCATCCAGCTCAAGGCCTACCTGCCTTGTCTTCTTGCCAAAAAATATAAAGGCTATTCCGATGCCTAATGCGATATTTAGAAAGGTTAGCCACAAAAGCCCCATGCCAAATACGCCTGCAGCTCCTCCAAAACCTACTATTGCAGAGGTTGAAATGAAAGTAGCTCCATAAGATATCGCCATTATATAGGGGTGTATATCCCTGCCTGCAAGTAAAAAATCCTTATCGGTTTTAGTACCCCTAAAGCCCAAATAACCAAGAAAGCCTATAACCAGTAAGTAAATTATTACGATAAAACTAAATAAGAAAGTATTCACGCTGCCCCCTTAAATAAAAATTTTTAAACTCTACTTATCTTTATTCCACATGATAGCCCCATATGCAATACATGCCACAGTGCTTAGTATGCATAATAGGTATGCCAAAAATATCCCAGCGCTTAGTCCAAACATTAAGCCTCCCCCTCTATTTTTTATAAGAAATAATTAGTTACAAAGTTTTACGCCATTGCTTGTTAAAACTTCTTCTGCCTTAGATAAATTTGTTACGCTTAATACTATTCTGGTTCCTGATATAACATAAATATAATCAATATTAATATTATCTTTTGCCAGTACCGCCAGTATCTTATTTAATTCTCCTGGCTTATCTTCTACTTCTACACAGATTACATCAGCTATATGGGTGGTAAAACCGGCATCCTTTAATGCTTTCCTTGCTTTCCCAGTGTCTGAAACTACCAAACGCAGTATGCCGTAATCCCTTGCTTCAGTGGTAGAAAACCCCTGCAGGTTAATATTTTCATCTTTTAGAATTCTGGTAACTTCGGCCAGCCTGCCAGTTTGGTTTTCTAAAAATACAGTTATTTGCTTTACGGGCATAGGAGCCTCCCTGTTATTATTTATTTAATATTTTCTGCCTTCTTTAAAAGCTTTAATATTTATTTCAACAGCTTTTTGGGGTATATTTTTTTTAATTGATTTAATAAAAAATTTCTCTTCTATAGGTATAAATGTTGATAGCTTGCCTAAAAGCACTATATTTGAAGCTTTTGGCTCTCCAAGTTTTTTAGATATATCATTTGCTGGTAAAAGAATGAAATTTTTGGTGATTTTAGAAATATTTTCAATGATATTTTTTGGATATTCCTGTTTACTAAAAAATAAGGAAACTGGAACAATCTCATAGTCATTTATCAAAACAAGGCCTCCGTCATTTAATATATTAAGATTTCTTAAAGCCTCCAGTTTTTCTAATGAAAAAATAATATCTGCCTTCTCAACCGTTGGAGAATAGACCTTTCTTCCAATCCTTACACTACCGATTACATTGCCTCCCCTCTGGGCCATGCCATGGACTTCTGATACTTTAACATCAAGTCCTGAGCTCAAAGCAGCTTCTGCAAGAACTGTAGTGGACTTAATAATGCCCTGGCCGCCCACCCCTGTAAACAAGATAGACATAATAATGCCTTGCTTTATTTTCTTTTCCCACTTTTTATAATAATTATTATATTTATTGTCGTTATTCATTATAAAAGGTTTTAGATTATTTTAATATTTTTTTCTTTACTGCGCCAAATTTACATAAATCTATGCAAACTTCACAGCCTGTACATAAAAGTTCATTAATAGTATAGCTATCATCCCTGAATTCTATAGCAGGGCAGCCAAATTTAAGGCAACTGCCACAGGATTTGCATGCATCCATATCTATATATATTCTAAAATTTTTTTCTTTCTTATCTAGAAGCACGCATTTTTTTCTGGCAACTATTACAGAAAAATCACTATTTGCTAGCTCCTCTTTTACTGCCTTTTCGAACTCCCCTATATTATTAGGATTAATTACTCTTACATTTTTTACACCTACTGCCTTAGCAATTTTTTCAGGCCAGATGACAGGAGCTTCTTGGCCCATAAGTGAGAGTCCCATGCCAGGGTTAGCTTGGTGGCCAGTCATTGCTGTAATCCTATTATCTAATATGATCATTAAATTAGATCCAGAATTATAAACATTGTCAATTAAAGAAGTGATTCCAGAATGGAAAAATGTAGAATCCCCGATAACAGAAACTAGCTTGCCTTTAAGTGAAGGGTTGGCCTTCTCCATGCCTAAGGTTTGCCCTACCCCCGCGCCCATGCATAAACAAGTATCCAGAGAATTTAATGGCGGCAATACTGAAAGGGTATAGCATCCAATATCTCCCATAACCCTTACCTTTAACTTATTAAGGACAAAAAACACTGCCCTATGGGGGCATCCTGCACATAGGACTGGAGGCCTTTTGGGTATGTTTTCTAAACCTAAATCTCTTTTCTTTTGTTTTTCTTCTGTAAAAAAAATTTCCCTGGCTTTTCTTAATGCGGCTAAACCAAGCTCCCCAAATTGTGGAAAATATTTTTTGCCTGCTACTTCAATACCCAGGTCCATTGCTTTTATCTGTTCTTCTAAAAAAGGCTCTAATTCTTCAATTATAATAGCTTTTTTTCTATTCTTTAGAAAATCTTTGATTTTCTTTTTAGGGAGCGGGTTAGAAACACCTATTTTTAAAATATCTATATCACTAAACACTTCCCTAGCATATTGGAAACTCACGCTTGAAGTAATAATGCCTATATCCTTATTGTCTCCAGAATTATACACTTTATTTAATTTAGAATTATCCGCATAATCAGCTAGTTTTTTCCACCTTTTTAAAACTTCCTTATGCCTTATTCTTCCAAATGCGGGTATCATTACAAATTTTTTGCAGTCCTTAGTGTAATCTTTTTTATTTACTTCTGTCCTGCTTTTAAGGATTACAATGGACCTTGAATGTGAAATTCTGGTAGTGGTCCTTAATAGTACAGGGCAATCATATTTTTCACTCAGCTCAAACGCTTTAATTGTAAAATCCTTTGCCTCTTGGCTATCAGAAGGTTCAAGCATAAGTATTTTTGCCATCTTGGCATAATAGCGGTTGTCTTGTTCATTCTGGGAACTGTGCATGTCGGGATCATCAGCAGAAATAATTACCAGGCCGCCATTAATCCCAGTATAAGACAAAGTCATAAATGGGTCTGCTGCAACATTTAATCCCACGTGCTTCATTGCAACTAATGCTCTAATGCCTTCAATGCTTGCCCCGCTGGCAACTTCTAATGCTACTTTTTCATTAAGTGACCATTGGGAATAAATACCTTTATATTTTGCAATATTTTCTAAAATTTCTGTAGAAGGCGTACCGGGATAAGCTGTAGCAACTTTTGCCCCTGCCTCCCATGCGCCTCTTGCAATTGCTTCATTTCCTGTCAATAATTCTTTTTTTTCCACTACAAACCTTTAAGCATTTACAAAAATATGTAATTTTAGTTATTAAGTAATATAGTATATATAAGAGAGAAAAAAAGTAAAGA
>JAGYOJ010000190.1 GCA_018399435.1 Actinomycetota bacterium
TTTTTTAGTTTTTTTATGCTATAGTATTTCCAGTTCATTTAAAAATAAATATTTTTTGCAAAACAAGGGAATCCAGTGAGAATCTGGAACGGTCCCGCCACTGTATGTAGGGAAGTATTTTTCATAATGCCACTGGCAAATGCTGGGAAGGCGGAAAATATAGTCCTACAAGTCAGGAGACCTGTTTAGCGAATAATAGTAACACCTCTTCGGTGGAAAGAGAGTGGCTTTTTTTAATGCAAATTTGGCCCTTCGCCCTTAGAGGTGGAGGGCTTTTTTATTGGAAGGAGAAAAATGGCAAAATTAGAAAAAGGATATACCCATGTATATACGGGTAATGGTAAAGGCAAAACGACAGCAGCACTGGGATTAGCATTAAGGGCTGCTGGAAATAATTTACAGGTATTTATCGGACAGTTTATAAAAGGATTAAAATATTCTGAACTTAAATCCCTTAAAAAATTAAGCAGCAATATAACTATAAAGCAGTTTGGGAGGGGGTGTTTTATTAAAAAAGCGCCTCAAAAAGAGGATATGGAATACGCAAAATTGGGGCTGGCTGAATTAAGAAAGATAATAAATTCAGGAAAATACGATGTTGTAATTTTAGATGAAGTAAATATTGCAATCCATTTTGGCTTAATTTCAGAAAAAGATGTAATTAGCCTAATAGATAAAAAGCCGGAAAATATTGAATTAGTTTTAACAGGGCGGCTTGCAAGTGAAGATATCTTGGGGAAAGCAGACCTAGTCACTGAAATGAAAGAGGAAAAACACTATTACAAAAAAGGAGTTTTAGCAAGGAAAGGGATAGAAAAGTAAAGCGAAAGGAGAAAAATGTCAAAGAAAGTAATAATAATTGGGATAATTCTAGCATTAAGTGTTTCCATGATTTTTGCAGGATGCCAAAACCAAACCCAAGAGGCAGTAGAAGAAACAGCAGAGAATGTAGAGGAAAACGTGGAAGAAGAGGCACCTGAGAATGCAGAGGAGGAAGCATCCCAGCAAACAATGGAAGAAGAACAACAAGCAGAAGAAAAAGAAAAAATCACAGTAATAGACGGCCTTGGTAATGAAGTTACTTTGGATGGGCCAGCAGAATCTGTTATAGTTTTTGCGCCTAGCGTATTAGAAGTAATAGATGCTATAGGAGGAATGGATAAGGTAGTTGGTGTAGATAATTGGAGCATAGAAAATAATGAGCCCTTGGCCCAAGGAGTAGAAAGCTTTGGCGATTATGAAGGCTTAAATATGGAAAAGATTGCTGAAGCAGATCCGGATATTATTATAAGGATTACAGGCCAAGCAGATGACGATTTTGAAAAAGTAAAAGATTTAGGGATTAAAGTATATGTATTTGAAGCGCCTAGCTTTGATAGGGCCTACCAGGAAATATTAAATACAGGGCTTATATTAGGTTTGGCAGAAGAAGCAAAAGAACTTAAAAATACTTTCCAAGATGAGGTAGAAGAAATTTATTCTAAGGTTTCAGGCCTTGAAGATAAAGAAAAACCTAAAGTTTTTTATGAAATCTTTAATGAGCCATTATGGAGTGCAGGGCTAAATACTTATATAGACGATATGATAAATAAAGCAGGAGGAATAAATATAGTAGCAAAAGACGGTCTTGAAGGATATGTTGAATATAGTGTAGAAAAGCTTTTAGAAAATGATCCAGATATAATGATTGCAGGAGACGGAGGAATGTATGATGCAAAAACTGCAGACATTATATTAGATGATCCAAGATTTGCAAATGTTAAGGCTGTTTTAGAGGAAAATGTTTATATATTGCCAGAAAATTCTGTAGTGAGGCCAAACCATAATACAGTAAAAGGCCTGCTCATGTTTGCTAAAGCAATGCACCCGGATATTTTTGGCGAATTTGAGATTGTAGAATAATATTTTATTTTTATCTTGATTAATAATATTATAGGGAGAGGTATAAATTACCTCTCCTAAAAAAAATGAATAATATATATTTTTTACTCGGCGGCGCAAGAAGCGGAAAAAGTTCATATGCTGAAGAGCTAGCCTCTTCTTTATCCAGCAAGGTAGCTTATGTTGCTACAGCCAAGATAACAGATGTTGAAATGGAAAAAAGGATTATAGCACATAAGAAAAGAAGGCCTAATAGCTGGAAGACTTTTGAATTGGGGGAAAATGGCGCCGGCCTTTCAGAATTTAGAATGATTTTTAGAACAGCCGAAAAAGATGGATATGAGGTAATACTTTTAGATTGTATTACAAATTTGCTTTTTAGGATTTTAGAAAAATATGATATTGATGGCAAAGAAATTATAAGCAATAAGGAAGAAAAAGAAGTTGAGGAGTATTCTCTTGCCTTTTTTAAAGGATTGGTATCCATTATGAAAGCTAAAAGGCTAAATTTTATTATAGTATCAAATGAGGTTGGCGCTGGCATTGTGCCAGCCTACCCCCTCGGCAGGGTGTTCAGGGATATTATGGGTGTAGTTAACAAAGAAATAGCGTCAAATGCTGATCAAGTATATTATTTTATTGCAGGCTTAAAACAAAGGCTAAAATAATTATGAGAAGTTTTTTAAATGGTTTGGCTTTTCTGACTATTATAAAAATACCTGAAAAATATTATTTTAAAAAAGGATTTTCGCGCACATTAATTTATTTCCCTTTAATAGGTTTTATAATTGGTATTTTTTTAATTATTTTTTACGGATTATTTAATTTATTTTTACCTGCCGCCTTGGTTGCAGTTATGGTTGTGGGTTTTGAAGCTATAATCACAGGCGGCATGCATTACGATGGCCTATCTGATGTCTTTGATGGTATTTTTTCAGGCAGGA
This sequence comes from Actinomycetota bacterium, assembly GCA_018399435.1. Taxonomy (GTDB): domain Bacteria; phylum Actinomycetota; class Humimicrobiia; order Humimicrobiales; family Humimicrobiaceae; genus M55B165. Next base: position 2,826 of record JAGYOJ010000190.1, read on the forward strand.
AAGGTGAGAATATTTATAAAATAATGAAAAAAAGCGATATAGGAACATTTGGGGTATTGGCTATATTGTTTTCAGTTATACTCA
>JAGYOJ010000191.1 GCA_018399435.1 Actinomycetota bacterium
TGGTGCGCCCAATCTATATCTTTAATATTAACCTGTTTCTGCTTTTTTATTTCTGGAAAATCCTTTAGGAAAATATTTTTTAGCTTGTTGATTTTAGGGCGGATAGTATATGCTGCATATTCTTGTTTATTTGAAGCAAGCCAGCAGGGAATAATATTATGGGCATCAACTTCGTAGAATGGAATGCTTGTATTTTTGCAAATATATTTTTTCCAATCATTTTTTGGCTTTAAGGGGTTAAAATCAGTAACAAGGATACTTATGTTTTGATTCTTTACCATGTTTAATATGCTGGTTTGTGGCTGGCCAAATTTTAGGTAGAATGGTATGTTAAGGTTTTTTAGATCCTGCTCCAATAACTCTAATCCCTTAATCATAAATGCGTAATGCATCTTAGAAGCATTTAAATATTTTTCAGTTAAGCAAAAAACACAAATTACATCTTTATTATATTTTTTTCCAAGTTCTAAGCAATAGATAAGGGCCCAGTTATCATGCACTCTCTGGTCCCTGTTCACCCAATAGGCTACTGGCCCTTTACCGGGTTTACCTTCATTTAAGGTGCGTGCTCTTTTATTTTTTACTTCCATTTTATTATAATTTTTAAATGCTCTACAAAAACTATACAAATAGTTATTATTATAATCAAATAAAAAAAAATGGGATATATAAATGAAGAGCAAAGAACATGATAATCACCACGCAATGATGGTGGCTGATTTTAAAAAAAGATTTATTATATCAATAATAGTTACAATACCTGTATTGCTTCTTTCTCCCCTTATCCAAGAATTCTTAAACATTGGCAACATTTTACAATTCAGGGGCGACAGCTATGTGATTTTTGCCCTTTCATCATTTATTTATTTTTATGGGGGTTGGCCTTTCTTAAAAGGGGCATTTAAAGAATTAAAAAATAGGCAACCGGGAATGATGACTTTGATAGGATTAGCAATAACTATTGCATATATCTATAGTTCCGCGGTTGTATTTGGAGTAGAAGGTAAATTTTTTTTCTGGGAATTAGCAACCCTTATAGATATCATGCTTTTGGGTCACTGGATAGAAATGCGTTCAATTATGGGCGCATCCCAGGCTTTAAAAGAGCTGGCAAAATTAATGCCAAAACAGGCCCATAAAATACAAAAAAATGGGAAAACGAAAGATGTTGAATTAAGCAATCTCGGGAAAGGGGACAAGGTTTTAATAAAACCTGGAGAAAAAATTCCAGTTGATGGCATCGTCTATGAAGGCAAAACCAGCGTTAATGAAGCAATGCTAACAGGGGAATCAAAGCCAGTTGCAAAAAAAGAAAATGATGAGGTAATAGGCGGCTCTATCAATGGTGAAGGATCGGTAAAGGTTGAAATCAAGAAAACGGGTGAAGAATCTTTCTTGTCACAGATAATAAAGAGGGTAAAAGAGGCACAACAGAGCAAGTCAAAAACACAGGATTTAGCAAACAGGGCTGCATTTTGGCTTACGGTAATATCTATATCTGTTGGCTTTATAACTTTTATCGCGTGGTTATTTTTCATGCAAAGGCAGTTTAGCTTTTCATTAGAGCGTGCTGTTACTGTAATGGTAATTACATGTCCCCATGCATTAGGGCTTGCAATTCCATTAGTTGTAGCTGTTTCTACCTCTATTTCTGCAAGAAATGGTTTAATAATTAGAAACAGGGCAGCATTTGAAAAAGCAAGAAAGGTTGATGCAATAATTTTTGATAAGACAGGTACTTTAACCAAAGGGGAATTTGGGATTACGGACATAATTTCTCTTAACAAGGATTTACCTAAAGATGAGATATTAAAGTATGCAGCATCATTAGAGAAAAATTCTGAACATTCTATTGCAAGGGGTATTGCAAAAGAAATAGATAATAAATACAAGGTTAGCAATTTTAAAGCTATCACGGGCAAGGGGGCAAAGGCAAAAATTAATGGCAGGGAAGTAATGGTGGTAAGCCCAGGTTACCTGAGGGAAAATAATATAGAATTTAATAAGGAAAAAATTGACAAATTTACTTCTGAGGGCAAAACTGTAGTTTTCGTTATTATAGATAAGAAATTAGTGGGAGCTATTGCATTAGCCGATATTCTAAGAGATGAATCAAAAAAAGCGGTAAAAAAATTAAAAGATATGGGAATAAAGCCTATGATGTTAACAGGAGATAATGAAAAAGTTGCCGGATGGGTTGCAGAAAAGGTAGGCCTTGATGAGTATTTTTCTGAAGTTCTTCCAGAAGAAAAGGCTGATAAAATAAAGGAAGTCCAATCAAGGGGATATGTTGTTGCAATGACTGGGGATGGAGTTAATGATGCGCCAGCATTAACGCAAGCTGATATAGGCATAGCGGTTGGCGCAGGAACTGATGTAGCCATTGAAACTGCTGACATTATATTGGTTAAAAGCAATCCTAGTGATGTAGTTTCATTATTAGAATTGTCAAAGGCTACTTATAGGAAAATGTTGCAGAATCTTGGTTGGGCAACTGGCTATAATGCTTTTGCTATACCAATTGCTGCAGGGGCATTATACCCTTTAGGAATTTTATTAAGCCCTGCAGTAGGGGCTATACTAATGTCTATAAGTACGGTTATTGTTGCTATTAATTCAAGATTTTTGCATTACAAAACTTAGGAGGATTAAATATATGATTGAAAAAAAATTTAATAAACTAAAAAATGAAAAAAGTCCTTATCTTAGGCAGCATGCTGACAATCCGGTCAATTGGTATCCCTGGTCGGATGAAGCATTCAATAAAGCAAAGTTAGAGGATAAGCCTATATTTTTATCTATTGGCTATTCAACTTGCCATTGGTGCCATGTAATGGAAAAAGAATCTTTTGAGGATGAAGAAGTGGCTGATTTATTAAATAAATATTTTATTTCTATA
>JAGYOJ010000192.1 GCA_018399435.1 Actinomycetota bacterium
ATATTTTTAAATAAGTAAACCAAGCCCCCGAGCAAGCCATTAAAAAGAATCATAAAAAGCACTAAAAATGAAAAAAGTGCAGCTAAGCTGTCGCTTGCCCCAAACATTGAAATTAAATAAGCCAAGGCATTTTCCCTAAGCCCTATGCCCCCTATAGTTATGGGTATGCTTGCTATAATTGAAGTAAATGGGACTATAAATAAAAATCTGGTAAAACTTATGCCCAGCCCTATAGACTCGGAGGCAAAATAATAGCTTATTATTATAAATAACTGTATTATTGCGCTATATAAAAAACAAATAAATAGGAATCTCTTTTTATCTTTATACCCTATAACCGCTTCCCTGAATGATTTTACCTTGGGCCTTATTTTTCTAAGCAGCTTAAATTTTTTAAAGAGGACATCAACCTTAAAAAAATATGGGTTTACAAGGATGACTAAGAGAAGCATAAACAATACAAATACTATAATCAAGCTTAAGACCATATTAAAATTCAAGAATTCATATAAGCCAAAAAAAAGCGAAAAAATTAAAAACAGGGCACCAGTTACTGTGCCCATCATCCGCTCTACCACTACTGTGGAAATATTTATCCCCACTTCAATGCCTTTATTTTTATGGAGGTCATATACCCTGTAAGCATCTCCCCCCACGCTGGTGGGCAATATATTATTATAGAAAAAGCCAATCATTACCGCTTGAAGCAAAAATGGCCTAAATATTTTTATTTTATGGCTTTCAAGAAGTATTCCCCATCTAAAAACCATGCCGGCAATTCCCAGGAAATAGAAGAAGACTGCCAGGGAGAAAAATACAAGGCCTATGTTTTTTGCTTCTTCTATTATATTCTGGAAATTATCCCAGTTTCTATAAATTAAGAAACTTATAAGGGATAAGCTAATTGCTATCCTTAATATATTTCCAAGGGTTTTATTTATCTTTGGCATGAGCCTAGCTTCCAGTCAAATACTTATTTAGGGCTTCTTTCCAGTGCTTAAAAAAATATATTTTATTTGATTCAAGGTTATGGTTTTCAAGCACGGAAAACTTCGGTCTTTTTGCTTTCCTGCTTAATTTCTTGCTTTCTATTGGAAGGACCTGGGCATCTATGCCCAGTATCTTAAAAACTTCTAATGTAAAATAAAACCAGCTGCACTGGCCATTATTAGTTGCATGGTAAATGCCATATTTTCCAGTATTTATTAGCTTATAAATGCAATTTGCCAGATCCAGGCTATATGTCGGGGTGCATATCTGGTCATTTACTATATCAAGCTTATCCTTTTTCTTTCCGGCTTTTATAACTGTGCCTACAAAATTTTTGCCGTGCTTGCTATATATTCCAGTGGTCCTGACTATATAATAATTATCTAGCAATTTTTTTATAATTTCTTCAGCTTTGTATTTTGAATCTCCATATATGCTTAAAGGATTGGGCTTGTCAGTTTCAATATATGGCCTGCCCTTGGTTCCGTCAAAAACATAATCAGAGCTAATAAAAAGAAGGGCTGAGCCATGTTTTTTGCAAGCCCTGGCTAAATTCTCCGTGCCTTTTGTATTTATTAAATATGCCAGGTCCTTTTTATCTTCACATCCGTCAACATCGGTTAATGCAGCGCAATGCAGGGCTATATCCGGCTTTGCTTTTTTAAATTTATCTTCAATTTCTCCAGGCTTGGTAATATCCATGTCTAAGTCATATCCAAAAATCTGGTGTTCTTCTGGGGCTATGTTTGTAAGCTCTGTGCCCAGCTGGCCCTTGCTACCTGTTATTAGTATCCTCATTTATGTCTTTTATCTCCCTGATTTTATAAAATGGCATTGCCAGTATTATAATAGAAAATATCCCGAATATCACGGTAAAAACTAGATTAATGATATGGTAATTAAAGCCTACTTTTATTGCTACCCCTTCACTGAAGCCGAGCATGGTTATAACAGCAACAAAGGCAAATTCATAGGTGCCCAATCCAGCTAGCGCATGGGTAGGAAGGACAGCAGATATTTCTGCTGCTGCTGTTGCCAGAAATATTACCCAGTAATTTAAGTCTGCAAAACTATAGCCCATGGGCTGCATGAGCGAATGTATCATAAGATAATAAATGCTAAATTTAATAAGCCTTATTATAATAGAGACCAGGTAAACGCGGCCGTAAATTTTTCTTTTTTGGATTATCTCTATATTTTTATTTACTCCTACCAGTTTTTCATAAATATAGCTTGGTACCTTGTATTCCCCCCACCCTGTTTTTCTAAAAATAATTTCTATTCCCCTTATAAGTATCCCTATTATCTTAGATAAAAAGAAAAGCATAAGCAGTGATATGGCAAGCAGGGCAAATGCAATAATTATTACGGCAGTAGAAGATACTGCATACCTGTTTATGCCTACAATTATTATTGATATTACAATAAGGGAAAAAACTATTACCAGGTCAAAAACAAGGCCAACGGCCAGTGTTGATACTCCTATCTCAATTGGGAATTTGAATTTCTTTTTAAGCACATAAACATATGATAGCTCCCCTGTCCTTGCAGGAAGAACCATATTAAATGCATTCCTAGTATGGGAAACAAAAAATAGGTCCAGAAGCCTTATCCTGTCAGAGCCTATAAGGATCTGATTCCTGTAGCCCCTCAGAAAGCCATTAAAAAACATTAGTGTCAGCGCCAGTGCCATTGTGGGCTTATATATATTTAAAAAAGCCTTGTATATTTCCGAAATAGCTTCTTTTATACTTTGAGATTCAATCTGGTTCAAAAGGTAATATACTAAAAATATCCCTAATCCCACTACAACTACAACATTTATTATCTTTAAAATGATTTTAAGTTTCTGCTTTCTTGTCCTTTTTTCTGCCATATATTTCTATTTATGTGCCTTTTATATAA
>JAGYOJ010000193.1 GCA_018399435.1 Actinomycetota bacterium
GCATTTTTGACTATATCTCAAGCAAATATGATAGGGCTAATTCAATTATAAGCCTTGGGTTTGAGGCTTATTGGCGTAAAAAATTTAGAAATTTAATAATGCCAGGTGATAAAAAAATACTAGACGCATGTTGCGGAACTGGAAAATCAACTTTTGATATTTGGATTTCTAATAATAGGGCCGGCAAAATTTATGGTATAGATTTATCCAGCAAAATGCTAGATATTGCGGAGAGAAAATACTCAGCCTACCAGGATAATCTTATATTTAAGCTTATGGATTCAAGCAATCTTGGTTTTAGTAATGATTATTTTGATTTAGTAACTATTGTCTTTGGAATAAGAAACATTATAGAAAGGGGAAAAGCCCTAAAGGAATTTTACAGGGTTGCCAAGCCCGGGGGCAGAATTATTTGTATGGAATTTGGAATTCCTGAAAACAGGACCTTATCATTTATTTACAGTATTTATCTAAAATTTATATTAATTAATTTAGGTGGATTTATAACAAGAAAAAAGGAAGCATATAAATACCTGGCAGAAACTATAAAAAATTTTCCTGAAGCAAAACAATTTATTAGCATAATGGCCGGATGTGGCTGGGAATATATCAATGTTTTTAAAATGAATTTCGGGATCTGCAATATTTATGTAGGCCATAAAAGCTAAAAAAACTTTTCTAAAGCCAGCCCGGCTGAAATAAGGAGGCCATTAATTAATGTAATAAGTATAGTATATGCCTGGGCGGGTAGCATCTTTTTTTCTTTATTGTAATTCTTGTAAGTTGTAATAATTGCTCTTAGGGCAATAGGGGCACTTAAAAGAATAATTAGTAAAAATATTGGTATTAATTTAAGTATTGCCGGTATTATTATTGAAAGATAGGCAATTGCTATCATTGCAAGGTATAGGTGGCGGGATTTTTTTCTTCCAAGTATAACTACAAGCTGTCTTTTGTCTGATTTTTTATCAGCCTGGTAATCAGGAAATTCATTTATAAACAGCACCCCTGCTGTTAGTATTCCATGGGGAAAAGAAATTAGCAAAGATTCTAAACTAAAACTTTGGCTAAAAAGATAATAAGTGCCGCAAACAGAGATGGGGCCAACTAATAAAAAAATAATTATTTCTCCCAAACCCCTGTATAAAAATTTAAATGGAGGGGCCGTATAAAAATAGCCTAAGCCAATTCCGGCCAGGCCAAACCATATCAAATTATGGTCTCTGGTAACTACAAAATAAATCCCTATAATAGCAGATGCGCTAAAAGAGGCTAATCCAGCTATAAGAATTTTTTTATGGCCTATTAGATTTTTTTGTATAACTCTGCTGCCGCCAGAAAAAGGAGTATAGCTTTTATTAATATTATCTGTTTTTATATCAAAATAATCATTAATGAGGTTTATGCCGCCATTAGCTGTAGCAATAATAGCCACGGACCCAATAAGATAAATCCAATTAAAATCTCCGTCTTTAAAAGCAAGAAGGGAGGCAATTATTGCTGACATGACAGTAACAGAGAAAAAAGGCGCCCTTAAAGCTTTAACCCATAGAAAAACTGTATTACTTTTTTTCATAACTTAGATATAATAATATAAATCCATGAGCAATATAAGGGCTTATGCAGTTTCTTCAAGAATTCTGCTTACATATTCTTTATTTGTTTTTTCATCTTTTTCAATAACATTTTTTGCTCCGCAAAATTTACAAATAATATAAGGGGTCCCCTCATTGGTTAGCCTTATTCTATTTCTGTCTTCTTTTACTGGAACAAAAAAGTTATCTTGAAGCACATAATTGGCCAGCAACTTATTACAGTTTAAGCATTTTAAAGTGTATTGGTTATTAAAATCTTGCATTTTAATCCCCCCTCATTATTATTATAGCTTCAATTCAATTTTTATAAACCAAAGCAAAAATTACACCTTTTTTATTTTACCCCGCTTATCTTATAATATTTGCCCATACAATAAGTAAGAGTATTTAACTTATCATAATCTATATCGCCATCTTCATATACCAATTCGGCGTCGCTGCTGGTAGCTAATACCTCCCCTATAAAAAGATCATGTGTTCCCAGGCTGATTATGTCTTTTACCTTGCATTCAATATTTATGGGGCATTCTGTTATGGATGGCGTGTTAATTTTTTTAGACTTTCCCTTAGTAAGGTTTAGTTTTTTAAATTTATCAAACTCTTCTCCTGATTTAGAGCCGCAGTACTGGCAGATATCAATTTGGGCCTCACTCGGAATATTTATTACAAATTCTTTAGATTGCTTTATTAATTTATGGGAAAATCTAGATGGCCTTATAGAAATGGATATGAGGGGAGGGTTGCTGCATACAGTGCCAACCCATGCCAGTGTTATTATATTGGCAATTTCTTCATAAGAAGATGATACAAGCACTACTGGGTTTGGATATAGCCTTTCGTGGACGCCAATTTGTTTTTTCATGTGATTCCTCCTCGTATAATTTTATTATAAGCTAGTTAAATGCCTTCAATAAATATTATAGCAGAATATTTTTGGCATATGATATTTAGGCTTTTATATAGCCCAAATTTGATTTAGATATAGTCTAATTTCTTTTAATATCCTATAATTTATAAAATTAAGATTTTTTTATTTAACCTTAATATTTCTATCAAATAATTGGCGGGTTTATTTGACAGAGTTTTTTAACTTGTATAAAATTTATGTTTGCTTTAAAAATAAATAATATTTATTATAATGCAGTAATAATTTTAGGGCGGTGTAGCTCAGGGGTTAGAGCACACGGTTCATACCCGTGGAGTCATTGGTTCGAATCCAATCACCGCTACCAAGGATTTTAAGGATTATTCCAAGATGGAAAGGATTTATA
>JAGYOJ010000194.1 GCA_018399435.1 Actinomycetota bacterium
GGGAGGTAAGTAAATGAGGTTTTATAACTATATTAAAAGAAGTGAAAAAGGTTTTACGCTGGTAGAGCTATTAATCGTAGTAATTATATTAGCAGTACTTTCAGGAATAGCAGTGCCAAGCTATATGGCTCTAAGAAATAGGGCTAGGGAATCAGCTGCAGAAAATGAAATGAGAAATATTACCACAGCTATAGAAATGTATATAGCAGATAATGAAACAACACCTAGCGATTTAGGCGATTTGTCTGATTATATGCAAAATGTCCCAAACACTGATCCATGGGGAGGAGCTTATGTTTTAGCTGGTCCTGGTGGTGGAGGTTATACTTTAACTAGCGGAGGAGTAGATGGAGATACTACTTCAACCGATGATAATATAGTATTTACAGATGGTCAAATGACCTCTGATGGTGCTTATCCAAATACACCTGAAGCTCCAGCCGAAGAAGAAGGTTAATAAAGGAAAAGGGAAAATTAGAAATATAATAAAGGGTGGCAGAAAAATGCCGCCCTTTATATTTTTGACTATTAAAAATAGCTGTGTTAATATACAAAAGTACAAATAGTTATTTCATTATATGGTAATAGAATAATATAATTATAGTAATTTAATATAGAAAAATTATAATAGGATAACAATATGGAAATCCTTTTATATATCCTATTTTTTATAATAGGTTTAATAATAGGCAGTTTTTTAAATGTAGTAATATATAGGATACCCAGGAAAAAATCTCTTGTAAAACCTCCCTTCTCGGTTTGCCCTTATTGTGGCGCAAAAATTGCTTTTTATGATAATATTCCCTTGATTTCATATTTGATTCTTAAAGGGAGATGCAGGCATTGCAAGGCAAAAATTCCAATTACTTATCCATTAATTGAGCTTTTAACTGCATTATTTTTTGTTTCTAATTTTTATTTTTTCGGATTGAGCTTGCAATTTTTATCAGCTGCTGTTCTTACAAGCGCTTTAATTGCAATATCCATGATAGATATACAATTTAAAATAATCCCCAATGCTATAACCTGGCCTATTACTGTTGTAGGGCTAATATTAAGTGTTTTAATGGATTTATCAAATTGGTGGATGCCGCTGGCTTTTTCTGCGGGAGCTTTTGTTTTTATGCTCATTATCCATTTAATATATCCAAGAGGCATGGGAATGGGCGATATTAAGCTGAGCATGATGGTAGGGGCTTTTCTGGTTAAAAGCGTAATACCCGCTTTATTTTTTGGTTTTTTAGCTGGATCTATATTTGGGCTTTTTGCATTAATTACCAGAAAAAAGAAATTAAAGCAAACCATACCTTTTGGCCCCTTTATAGCAATAGGTAGCATAATAGCCTTATATTGGGGAAATGATATAATAAATTGGTATTTAAAATTTTTTTAAAGGGCTTTTAGTTTTATGGCTATAATAGGAATTGATATAAGTTCAAACAGGGTGTCGGTTGCAGAAGTTGCCAAAAAACGGAATGTTTTTTTGATAAATAATGCAGCAGTTTTTGATTTACCAGAACACGTTGTCCAAAAAGGTGAAATAAAAGATACTAAAATTTTTTCACAAAGTTTGAGGGATATCTGGAAGTATTATAGATTTTCTTCCCATAAAGTATTTATTGGAATTACAAACCCTAAAGTAATTGTAAAAGAAATAAGTATGCCGGTTACTGAAAGCAGTGAAATAGAGTCTTCCATAAAATACCAAATAAATGATCTTGTTCCAATATCTAAAGATAATATTAGTTATGATTATATTGTATTGGAAAAAGGCGATAATTTTTCCCGGGTAATGATTGCGGGCGCAGCAAAAAATATCATAAACAATATTATTGAAAGTTTAAGGCTAGCAAAATTAAATCCCGTTGTTATGGACCTTAATTGTTTTTCATTATTTAGATTAATAAATAATTATTACCATTTTCCAGAGAAAAAAGATAATGCAGCTTATTGCCTAATAAACATTGGCAAGAACAATACAATAATTAGCATGATTGTAAATAATGAGATAAAATTTCCCAGGTTTAGCAATATAGGGATAGGAACTTTTATAGATAATATTTCAAAAGACCTTAATATAAATTATAGTAGAGCAGAAGACCTGCTCTATAATTTTGATTTTAATACAGCTTTTGATGTTAAATTTGACAAGGATTCTGAATTTTCTATAGATAATGATTATAGCAAAGATATTTCAGGTATAGATGTACAGAAAAATATGGCAATACGGAATATTGCAGACCAATTTATTAATGAAATTAGCCGTTCAATAGATTTTTTCCTTCAGGAAAACCAAAATTATAATATCAATAAAATTATTTTAAGTGGAGATATGATAAAAAATTTTGAGAAATATTTTATAAATGAAACTAATTTTGATACAGAATATTTTGATATTCAAGACAATTTTGATATTAGAAATTTAAGAAAACTAAAGGCATATAGGGAAAAAGATTTAAATATGTTAGCAAACCACCTGACTTTAGCAATTGGAATGGCTTTCAGGGGCTATAAGTTATGAGATACATTGATTTATTACCCAAAAAAGAAAAAGCAATTAATAAGAAGACAATAGCCTTAAATATTATTATTGTTTTCTTAATAATCTTATTAGTGGTTTTGGTAATGTCTATTTTCTTTCTCAATTCTATAAATAAAAATTTATCTGCTAGATTAGAAGAATATGAGGTAGTTAATATGAGATTTCAGGATAAAATAAAGAAATTAGAAGTATTTGAGGAATTTAAAAATAAGGTGGAAAACAAGAGAAAAATGGCGGGCGGCTTAGATGATAATTTAATATCATGGTCAGAAATTATATTTACAATTGGTAAATCAACCCCCGAAGGTATTTTTCTTGAAA
>JAGYOJ010000195.1 GCA_018399435.1 Actinomycetota bacterium
TTATAATGATGGCTGTAGGCATCATGATAGGCATTGGCGGGGCTTCAATCATTTCAAGAGCTTTAGGAAGAAATGAAAAAAAATTAGCTGCCCAGACTTTTGGAAATGCGGTTATCTTAAATATTTCGTTTAGCTTATTCTTTCTGGTTTTATGCTATGTTTTTATGGATAAGCTTTTAGTTTTCTTTGGCGCATCTGCTGAAGTTATGCCATATGCAAGAGAGTATATGGAAATTATTTTGTTTGGGATGTTGTTTTTCTCTTTTGCCACCAGTGCCAATAACCTTATAAGGTCAGAAGGCAGCCCAAAAGCGGCTATGCTGGTTATGGTAATAGGAGCGCTAAGCAATATTATTTTAGACCCGGTATTTATTTTTAGCCTAAATCTAGGTATCAGGGGAGCTGCAATTGCTACAGTAATTAGCCAGTTTTTTAGCGCTGTTTATGTTTTAGCCTATTATGTTAGCGGCAGGGGGTTTTTCAAGTTAAAATTATCTGTCTTTAAAATTAACCCCGGCATCATAAAAGAAACTATTTTTGTAGGATTCCCTTCATTTTTGAGGGCATCGGCTTCCAGCATAATTATATTAATATTTAACAGGGTTCTTAGCTATTATGGAAATGACCTTTATATCGCCATAATTGGGATAGGCCTTAGAATGATAAGCTTGATACAAATGCCAATAGTTGGCTTAACTCAGGGATTTTCTACTATTGCTGGATTTAATTATGGTGCTAAACTAATAACAAGGGTTAAAAAGGTTTTAGGAATTGCATTAATTGGGTCAGGCATAATAGCAATTATTGGTTTTATAGCTGTTATGTTTTTTACAAGAGAATTGCTCGGCTTATTTAGCAATAGCCCCTTACTTGTAAATATGGGAATCTTGCCATTAAGGATAGTAGTGATATTTTTGCCATTTATAGGATTACAGATAATAGGGGGAGGCCTTTTCCAGGCAATTGGCAAGCCTGCTCCCGCTTTAATAATTACTATTTCCAGACAGATGCTTTTTCTGGTGCCAGGCCTTATAGGGCTGCCAATTTTATTTGGCTTAAGAGGCGTATGGATAGCAATACCGGTAGCAGACTTCCTTTCAATAATAGTAACTGCAATTTGGATATATAAAGAAATTGGAATATTTAATAAGCAAATAGTTACACAAAATAATTTAGAATTTCAAGAAACCTAAAAAGGAGTATATATGATAATAAAAAATAGAAAAGAATTTAAGCCGAAAATAATGGACAATGAACAGATGAAAGGTGTGAAATTTTATCCATTAATTACTGCTAAAGATGGGGCGCCAAATTTTGCTTTAAGAATTTTTGAGGTTGCTCCTAATGGGTATAGCCCAAAGCATACCCATGATTGGGAACATGAAATTTTTATAGCAGAAGGAGAAGGCAAAGCTATAAGCAAGGATGGCGAATTTAGAATAGGGAAAGGTGATTGCCTGTTTGTCAAGCCATCAGAATTACATCAAATACGTGCGGGAGACAAAGGCATCACTTTTGTTTGTATTGTCCCTAATAAAGGCCAGCCAACATAATAAAAGATGCTAAAAAAATTTTTGATAGGAATACTAACAGTAATACTTTTTTTATCTGTTTCCTCCTGCCTCCCAAAACAAAAATTTGGGGAACTTCTGCTATGCAAGTCAATTGACAGTAAAACATATGGGCCTGTAGATATAAAAGAAGAATATGATATGGATGCAGATAAGATATATGCAAATATTAAGGTAGAGAATGTATATTCAAGCGATACCTGGTCTTTTAAATGGATTAGGGCAGGGGACGGTAAAGTAATAGCACAAAAAAGCGGCAAATACATGACTGGCAAAAATAATTATGTAAATGGCTATTTTGTTAATTACCTGGCTGCTGATGAAGGTTCATTTATTGCCAATCCTGGCGAATACATGGTTGAGTTTTACCATAATGATAAAAAGGTGGCCTCAGCCCAATTTAAAATTAACAAGCCAGACTTTAGGATAATAGACGCTAGTTTATGTTCCGGTATTGATGATGATGGAAAACCAATAAACTCAAAACAAAAATTTTTTTTTGATGAGGATATATATTTGTCAGTTAAGCTAAATTGTTTAATTAAAGGCAATAATTTAAAAACTGAGTGGTTTACATTAGAAAACAGGATAGATGAATCATATATTAATTTAGATAAGGATTATTTTTATCCAGCATATAAAGTTTTTCAATTGGAAAATAATAACATTCCTTTAGGGCCCCACTCTGTTGATTTATATGAAAATAATTCACTTTATAATAGTTATAATTTTGAAGTAGCTGTCGATGTAACAAATTTAAAATTTTATGAGAGCAAGAGCCAAAAATTTTGTTTTAACTACCCTTCTTTTTTAAAAGTTAGCGAAGAGGAACTAGAAGTTGGTTATACAATATCATTAGCCCCCAACAGGACGGATGATTATCAGTTAAAATTATGGATTCTTAGTGGGGATTATTCCATTGAAAATGGGTGGGATGAATTTATTGGAAATATTTTTCTAAAAAGTTTAGCAGATACATATAGCATGGAAATTGCATCAAAAGAAAAAGTCAAAAAGAATGGGTTTGCTGGATATTTATATGAGTTTAAAAATAAGCAAAATTATTGGCATTTGAATGTCTATTATAAAGAAAATGATAAGAACATAATAATGTTTAGTAGTTTTTCTGATGAAGAATATAAATATGAGGCAGATGTAGTTTTTGCTATTGTTTTTGATTCTTTTAATTATTGCCAGAATTAGTTTTAATACGGTAGGCTGTTAAAAATATTAAGCAAAATAATAAGAAAAAATTA
>JAGYOJ010000196.1 GCA_018399435.1 Actinomycetota bacterium
TTTTGGTAATGGCAGGTTGTACAAGCCAGACTAGCACCCAATCTATCGGTATCATCCAATATGTTGAGCATAATGCATTAGATGCTGCTAGGGAAGGATTTGTTGATGCCCTTAGCGAAAATGGTTATGAAGATGGTGAAAACATTACTATTGATTTACAAAACGCACAGGCTGACCAGAGCAACCTTTCTACTATAAGCGACCGTTTTGTAAATAATAAGGTGGATTTAGTACTTGCTATAGCTACTCCTGCAGCACAGTCTATAGCGGGCAAAACTACAGAGATTCCAATTTTAGGGACAGCAATAACCGATTATGAAGCAGCTAAATTGGTAGAATCTAATGAAGAACCTGGCACTAATGTCAGTGGCACTACAGACATGAATCCAATAAAGGAACAGATCGATTTATTGGTAAAACTAGTTCCTAGTGCTAAAACAGTTGGCGTTATTTATACTTCAAGCGAGGAAAATTCTGTAGTACAGGCAGCTATTGCTAAAGAAGTAATAGAAGAGCTTGGCCTTACTTATACAGAAGTAACTGTTACAAATTCTAATGATGTGCAGCAGGCTACCCAGTCACTTGTTGAAGAGTGTGATGCTATCTACCTTCCAACTGATAATGTATTAGCTTCTTCCATGCCTGTAGTTAGCGGTGTTACTATAGAGTCAAAAACACCTGTAATATGTGGTGAATCAGGCATGGTTGAAAATGGTGGCTTAGCTACATTAGGAATTAATTATTATGACCTCGGCTATAAAACTGGCTTGATGGCTATAAAAGTTTTAGAAGGCGAGGCAGAACCTGCTACTATGCCGATAGAATCAGCAACTGAATTTGATTTTGCCATAAACGGTGAAGTGGCTGAGCAAATTGGTATAGAGATCCCAGAAGATTTGACTGAATATATTATTGAACAATAATAAAAGTTGGAATCTAGATGTTAAATAGTATTTATGAGAAAAATAAGGGGTAAGTTGTATCCATGCTACAGATATTAATGGGAGCAATCTCTTTAGGATTGCTTTGGGCAATTATGACCATAGGCGTATACATAACTTACCGGATATTGGCTATTGCAGATTTGACAGTTGAAGGCAGTATTGTTATGGGGGCAGCTATTGCTTCAGTTACTATTACTAATGGTTTTAATCCTTATGTATCAGTCGGCCTCGCTTTTATAGGTGGCTTGCTGGCAGGTTTAGTAACTGGATTGTTGCACACTAAGCTAAAAATACCTTCACTGCTTTCCGGCATACTGACAATGATTGCATTGTATTCGATTAACTTGCGGATTATGGGGAAAGCCAATATTTCACTCCTGCGCATGGATACTGTCTACACTGTATTTGAAAACATGGGCCTGGATGGTACAAGCTCAGTTATTGTCCTGGGTATAATTTTTGTTGGCTGCTTGATTGGCATATTATACTGGTTTTTTGGTACAGAGATTGGCTGCGCAATAAGGGCTACTGGCAATAATCCCCAGATGGTTAGGGCGCAGGGAATAAATACAAATACAACCATTATACTAGGTTTGATGATAAGCAATGGCTTGGTTGCAATCAGCGGAGCGCTGATTGCACAAAGCCAAAGCTTTGCTGATATAGGGATGGGGATAGGTTCTATTGTAATTGGTTTAGCTTCCGTTATTATTGGCGAAGTTCTATTTGGCAAAAGTAGTTTCTATAGCCGCCTTATCTCATTGGCATTAGGGGCAATTCTTTACCGTATCATAATTGCGCTTGTGCTAAAGCTTGGCATGTCTGCAAATGATTTAAAACTTTTTACGGCCATTACTGTAGCTATCGCTCTTGCATTGCCGGTATTCCGCTCCTATCTTGAACCGATTAAAAAGTCAATGAAGAGGAGTAGGTAAGTGTTAAGGGTTAATGCTTTAACTAAAATTTTTAATGCCAAAACTGTCAATGAAAATAGGGCATTGAATAATGTAAGCTTCGAGCTTAAAAAGGGAGAATTCGTAACCTTGATAGGCGGCAATGGTTCTGGGAAATCAACTTTGCTAAATTGTATAGCAGGAGTTTATACCGTAGAAAAAGGGACAATAATAATTGATGGCAAGAATGTAACAAATATTTGCGAGTATAAACGCGCTGTAATGCTGGGGCGCGTATTCCAGGACCCAGTAATGGGCACGGCTTCAAATATGGGAATAGAGGAAAATTTAGCTCTGGCATTACGCCGGGGTAAACGCAGAGGCTTAGCTTGGGGCATAAGTAAAAAAGAGCGTGAAAAATATAAGGAATTGCTTAAAAAACTTGGCTTGGGCTTGGAGAACCGCCTAAGCACAAAAGTAGGCTTGCTATCTGGTGGGCAGAGGCAGGCCTTAACTCTTTTAATGGCAACACTTAAAGAACCCAAGCTTTTACTATTGGACGAGCATACAGCTGCGCTTGATCCTAAAACAGCCCAGAAGGTATTAAAATTAAGCAATAGGATTATTAAGGAAAACAATTTAACTACTCTTATGGTAACTCATAATATGAAGAATGCACTAAAATATGGGAACCGGTTGATGATGATGCATGAAGGCCGTATAATTTTGGATATTAAAGGCAAAGAGAAGCAAAAAATGACTGTTGAAAGCTTATTGGATAGGTTTGGCAATGTAAGCGGCGAAGAATTTGCAGACGAACAGGTATTATTGCCTTAATATTTTGGGTGCAGATATTCTAAAAAGATTAAATTAGCAAAAGTTATAATCAATAGATATAATTATAAACCCGCCAGGCAAAAAAATTTAAACTAAGCTATTCTATAATATTTGTCTTTTAATTTCTAA
>JAGYOJ010000197.1 GCA_018399435.1 Actinomycetota bacterium
ATTAAAGGAGCCTGATATAATTAAAAGTTTAGCTTTTTAAGGTTTTTGGTATTTTCTCTTTTAAAAAATAATATTTGACAAAAATAGGCATATATAATTACAATAAAGTGTCTCTATTGTTTAATGATATTTTGGATAAGAGTATAAAGCTAGTTATTTTCTTTACCTCTTTTAAAAAATATTATCAAACTTAGGGTATTTTATTATTTGAAGGAGGCAGTATGAATACTAGCAAACTCTATGTTGGAAATTTTAAGTATGCCACTACCGAAGAACAATTAAAGGAATTGTTTTCTGAGTATGGGTCTATCCAAGAGATTACCATAATTGGAAATAAAGGCTTTGGTTTTGTTGAGATGGCTTCTAAAGAAGAGGCAGAAAAAGCAAAAGAAGCTTTGGATGGCACAGAATTTGGTGGCCGTACTTTAAGAGTTGATGAAGCTCGACCAAAAAGAGAAAACCGTAATAGAAGATATTAAATAAAATAATACATGCAGGCTCTATTCGAGCCTGCATGTAAAAAATATCCAAAACACCATTTTAGTAAGCGCTATTTTTCAATATTTAAAAAAGACCTTAGTTTGATTTGTTAATTTAGGTTATCCACTGAAGCAAATAAAGATGGAAATATTATAACTAGTAACCCCCAATTTGGGAGCCTAGTTATAATGAGATGTTATTAGTTTTATAATTATTGAACTATTTTTGCAATAATTACTATTATTCCAACAAAAAATATTAGCCAATAATTTAAAAGTAAATCTGTTATTATTTTTTTTGTCTTTTCCATTTTTTTCACTCCTTTCTTTAAAATATTATCTATGTTAATAATGGATATATTTAATCTATCCATTAGTATTTTTAAAAACAGTACTCCTGTTTACTATTTCTCCATCAATTATTATTTTTTTATATTCAGATTTTTTGCCATTAATTCTTTGTAATAATATTTCTACTGATTTTTCCCCTATCAGCCTAAAAGGCCTATTTATAGTGGTAAGGGAAGGATCTAAATATTTACAAAGATATATATCTCCAAATCCAATAATTGATATATCTTGGGGGATTAGAAGGGATTTTTCTTTTATTGCTTTTATAGCCCCTAATGCCAAAAAATCACTAGCTGCAAACACAGCATCTATGGAATCTATTTTACCAAAAGCATCCTTCATCATCTCATACCCCGATTCTACAGTAAATTTTCCCCAAAAAGAGTAAGCTTTTTTAAAATTATTTATTTCTTCCATTGCTTTTTTCCATCCAGCAAACCTATTTGAAGCAGATTGGGAAATTTTTGGCCCAGTAAGGCAAATAATATTATTGTGTTTATTTTCTATCAATAATTTTGTAGCTTTGTAGGCACCATCATAATTATTAAATAATATAATATCTTTATTAATATCTTCCAGGTCCCTGTTTAGAATCACAATTTGGGTATCAGGATTGTTAAGAAAATCATTATTCCTATATTTTGAATAAACAGGGACTATAATAATTCCATCAACCCAAAGTGATTCAAGATTAGAAATTATATTCTTCTCTTTTTCAGCATCATTATTTGAGTTGCAAAGGAATACTTCATAGTTATATTCTGTTAATTTATTTGTGATACCCTTTATCAGATCAGAATAAAAAGGGCTTGCTACATCCGGAATGACCAAGCCAATATTTTTAGTCACTTTTCTAGAAAGCCCGGATGCAATCCTGCTGGGCTTATAACCAAGTTCCCTAATTGTTTTTTGCACTTTCTCAGTAATGTCTTTTCTAACAGTTTCAACATTATTTAAAACATTAGAAACTGTTCCGACTGAAACCCCTGCTTTTTTTGCTATATCTTTTATTGTAACCATAATATTATATGAACCGTTTCATTTAATGAACCGATTCATATTCTACCTTATAATTATATTTTGTCAAATAGATTTTTACCTTTTAACAAAAATTTAATATTTCTAAAACCATTACCTTGACCTATGCCCATTTGCCAGCTTATTTAACCTTTTAAACGCAAAATTAAGTAATGTAGGAATTGGGGTAAATAATTTAAAAATATATTTACCTTTAAAATAGAGGATAAAAATTATTTAACTGATTCCATGAATTTTTTAATATTTTTTAAAATAAGATTGTGTTGAGTTTCTTTTTTAATAGTTGCTTCATTATCATTATTCTGTAAGCCATAATCTCCAAAAAATGAATGGTTGCCGCCTTTAATTTCTATATATATGGTGTCTTCAGGCAAAAGTTTCTGTGAAGAGTAATAATTATCTAAATTAAGGATTGCATCCTTAGAGCCGGTTATAGAAATAACTTCGATGTTTTTGCCAGATAAATTACTGGATCCTGCCGGATAAGATGCCAGAAGTATTAAACCTGAAATTTTATCTAAATTATTAAAAGCATAATTTGAAGCCATGGCTCCACCCAGTGAATGGCCCCCTATAACCCATTGACTGATATCTGGATTACTGGAAATTATAATATCTGCGGCATTGGGGTTTAATACAGCCAAGCGCAATGGCATTTTAACTATAATTACAAGATAGCCTGATTCAGCGGTCTTTCCAATATAAGAATAAGCTCTTTGGTCTACTTTACCCCCCGGATAAAATATAAAAGCAATATCTTTATTATTATCCTTTGGAACAAAATATATATTTTCTCCTTTTGTTTCTACATTATAAGCATCACAGGATTTTAAATTTTCTAATGCCTCTGTTGTTGGGGGATAGTAAATCTGGCCCCAAATAAGAAAAGCTATTAATGAAGCAGCAATTAAAGAAAA